>NZ_NHSD01000293.1 GCF_016653255.1 Rhodobaculum claviforme | reverse complement strand
CCCCCGCATCCCGGCCCGACTTGTGCCCAGCCTTGCGCTTGCAGCCCTCGCGGCCCTCGCAGGCCCCGCAGTGGCCCAGGACACCCCCCTCAGGGTGCTGGCGACGGTGGGCATGCTGGGCGATGTCGCGGCCAATGTGGCGGGCGACTGCGCGACCGTCGAGACCCTGATCGGCGCGGGCACGGACCCGCATGATTATTCCGCCACCCCCAGTGCCGTGGAGGCGATCGCGGCGGCCGAGCTGATCCTCTATGTCGACCGGACGCTGGAGGAGCGCCTGGCCGATGTCCTCGACCGCTTCAGCGCGCGCACGCCGACGCTGGGCGTGGTGGGCGCGACCTTTGCGCCCGCCGACCTGCTGGAGGACCCCGACGCGGCGGGCAGCATCGACCCGCATCTGTGGATGGATGTCAGCCGGTGGGCGCGCATCGCCCCGGTGATCGCCGACGCTATCGCCGAACAGCGTCCCGACTGCGCGGATGCGATGGCACAGACCGTGGCGGACTACGCCGCGCAGCTGGAGGCGCTGCATGCCTGGGTGGGCACGGCCATCGCCTCCATCCCCGAGGACCGGCGCCAGCTTGTCACCGCCCATGATGCGTTCGAGTATTTCGCCGATGCCTATGGCATGACCGCCTCCGAGGCGATCGAGGGCATCTCCACCGCCTCCGAGGCCAGCATTGGCGATATCCGCGACGTGGCCGCCTTTGTCGTCGACAGCGGCGTCCCCGCGGTGTTCGTGGAGACGACCGTGAACCCCCGCACCATCGAGGCGCTGGTGGCCGAAGTCCGCAACCAGGGCCACGAGGTCGCCATCGGCGGCGCGCTGTTCTCGGACGCGATGGGGGATGACGGCACCCCCGAGGGGACCTACATCGGCATGATCCGCGCCAACACCGCCACGATCACCGCAGCCCTGGGCGGCACCCTGCCCGACTGGCCCGAGGCGCTGGCGGACTGGGCACAGGCGTGGGACATCACACCCTGAGGGCTCCGTCCGGGCGCCCACGCCAGCCCCGGCCCGGGGCTGGTGCAATCACGGGCGTGAAACCGGCGCCGCGCCTGCTCCGGAGGCCCTTGCAACGCCGTCCCAAGCCGTGGCCCGTCGCCAGCCCCGCATCGAGGCCCGCGCACCCGCCTGATGACAATGCCTGAGGACGACACCCCACAACGGGACCAGACAACAACGCCCGATGCGGGGCCCGATGACGGGACCGCATGCAAGGGGCGGGCACCGCACGCGGCTGCCATCCGGCCACCGCACCAAGGGGCTGGCCCAGCGGCCACCTCGGGACCGGTGGCCAGGTCGCGGCGGGCCGTCTGGTCGCGATCGGCGGTCTGGTCGCGATCGGCGGCCTAGTCGCGGCGGCCGGTCTGTTCCAGCCGATCCTGAAGCGCATGCGCTTCCTGGCGGGCGGCGCGCAGCCCGTCCATCGCGGCGCGCAGTTCCGCCTCGGCCTGCGCCAGTTGGCCCGCCAGCTCCGACTCGCGCGATTGGACATAGGCGATGGCCTGGTCGCGGCGCTCCTCGGCGTCGTGCAGGGCGGCCGCGAGGCGGTCGACCTCGCCCATGTCGGCATCGCGCACCCGCGTGAACCGGTGCACCAGCCAGTGCGCGAACCACCCCAGCGCGAATGCGGCCAGCAGGATCAGGGCGGTAACGACGATGAATTCGGTACGGGTCAAGGGTGCGGATTTCCGAAGATGCGATGACGGGACAGGGACGGCGGGACAGGGGCGGATCACGGCGGCCGGGACGCCTGCATGCGCCCCCCGGGCCAGTATGCGACACCCCGCGCATGACGACAAGCCCACCCCCCTTTTGGCAACCACCGACCCGACGCGCCGGAGCGCAGACCACCGACCACCGACCACCGGCGAGTCATCGCAGCCAGACCACCTTGGCCAAGATATCTCGGGCAAGGGATCTCGCCGGGGGCCAGGGCCAAAGGCCCGCCCGCGCGCCGCCCCGGCACCGGCGCATGCGCCGCAGCGGTGCACCGCCAAGGCCCCGCCGAGCCGCGCATGGACACAGGACCGCGCCGCCCCTGGCGCCCGGCAACCACGCTACGGACGGCGCCGACCGCGCCACGGTCCCTGTGGAGGCCTCCAGCCACAGGCCAGCGGGCTGACGAGGCGCCGACGGCGGGGTGGCCGCGCCATTGCCCGCGCGCAGACGCGCGCATCGGGTCGGGATTGTCCGCGCGCGTCCGCACGCACTGGGATTGCGCGCACGGCGGGGCGCACTGGGATTGCCCGCGTGCGGCGGGGCGCACTGGGATTGCGCGTGCGGCGGGGCGCGGCGGAGCGCGGGGCATGACACAAACCGCGACGCCTCACCCTCGGCCCATTGCTTGCGCGCGTCCGGGGGCGGGAGCGGCGGGATGGGTGGCCATGACCCGGTGTCACACGTCCGGGCGCGCCCGTGGACGCATGGCCTCCGGTCATGGGGTCCGTCATGCGCTTCGGGCGCCGGGGGGGATCGCCGCCTCCCTGCCTCGGCGGCCCGCGCCCGCTCAGGGCGCGTGGCGGGGCGCCCACCCGTGTGCGACCGGGCGGTCGGGCGCGGGCAACGACGGCTGAGGGACGGGGGCCGCCGTGATGGGTGCGCGCGGCCCCGCGCGGGGGGCGTCAGGGGCGCGGCGCGGGGCGCGGGGTGTCGTCTGCGGCGTCGGTCACGGGAATCTCCAACCCGGCCTCGGCCTCCGGATCGCGGGGGCGGACGGTGGCGGGCGGGGTCCGCAGGGTGATCTCGATCCGGCGGTTGGCCTCGCGGCCGGTGGCGGTGGTGTTATCGGCGATGGGGCGCACCTGGCCATAGCCGACCGCGACGGCCTCGCCGACCAGAACGCGGCGTTGCGCCAGCCCGTCGCGCACCGCATCGGCACGGCGCTGGCTGAGGGCGAGGTTCATCTCGGCCCGGCCCTGGCTGTCGGTGTGGCCCGCGATCTCCAGCGGCAGGGCGCCGCATTCGCGCAGCACGTCGGCGATGGCGTCCAGGGTCTCGGCGGCGGCGCCCTCGATGCGGGCGGCGCCGGGGCGGAAGGTGATCTTCTCCTCCGCCAGGATGCCCTGCACCTGGGCGATGCAGCGCTCGGGGGTGGGGGCCATCGCGACGGGGTCCAGCGTCTCGTCGTAGCGGATGGCGATGTCGAAGGCCGCCCCACTGCCCAGCTTGTCCGCCAGCAGCCGGGCGACGATCTCGGGGGCCTCGCGGTCGCCGGTGCGCCCGGTGATGCGCAGCGCCTCGGCGCTGACCTCCACCCGGCCGTCATGCAGGCCCGCCAGCCCCTCCAGCCCGGCCATCACGCGCCGGGGCCAGCCGTCGGGCATGCCGTCATCCAGCCGCAGCGCGCTTTGCACCGCCGCGCTGCCGAACCGGGCGCGCGCCAGCGCCTGCACCGCCGCGCGCGAGGTGCCATCGCCCACCGGGCCCCCCAGAATGACCGTGCCGTTGTCGTCCAGCGTGGCGGTGAAGCGCGCGGCCTGGGTGACGGGGGTGTCCTCGACCGGGGCGGGCAGCTGCGCGGCGGCCAGCGAGAACACCTCCGGCAGGGCCGCCTGCAGCCGCGCGGTGGCGGCATCGAAGGCGCCCTCGTCGACGTCATGGGGCACGTTGAGGGTCACGTCCGCATCCGCGAACGTCAGCGTCCCCGCCCCCAGGGCGCCCAGCGCGGCCAGACCCGCCTCCACCGCGCGCGCCCACTCCGGCGAGGGCACGCCCAGCGCCAGCGTGCAGCCGATCTGCCCGGTGGCGCCTGCGGCCACCCCGGCGGCAAGGATGCGCGCGCGGGCCTCCTCGGTGTCGGCGGCGCAGCTGTCGAAGCGGGCACCGCGGTCGTCGATCACGAAGCGCAGCGCGAAGGGCGTGATGACCGGGCGCGGCGCCGAGATGTCGAGCGCCAGCGCCATGCCCTGCGGCGCGGTGCGCGCCAGCTCCGCCTCCAGCAGGCGCTGGGCGTCGCGGCTTTCGGCGGTGGCGGTGACGGCGACGCGGTCGGCCGCGATGGAGATCTTGGAGCGTTCCAGCCGGCCCAGCGCATCGAGGCCGAAGGCGACCGCGTCCTCCCAGCCCTCGGGGGCCGGGTGGTCGGCGGTCTCCAGCATGTCGGTCACCGGGCCGCCGTCGGTCAGCGCGCGGATGCGGGCGCGAATCGCCCCGCGCCCGGCGTCCGCCGGCACCAGCCCGATCAGCGACACGCCGTTGCCGTTGCGCAGGATCTCCAACGAGAATCGCGGCGGCGCCAGCGCGTCCGCGGCGTCCACATCCATGGCGTCGATCAGGCGCGCGGAATCCACCGTCTCGGCGGCCAGTGACAGCGCACGGAAGCGCTGCGGCTCGTCCTGCGCGGTGCCCGTCAGCGTCACCGTCAGCCCGTCGGCCCGCACCGTGACCCAGTCGAACCCCGCCACCCCCAGCCGCTGGGTGATCGACCGCTCGGCCGAGCTTTCGATCGCACCCACGGCCAGAACCGCCCCGCCCAGCGCCAACGCCCCGGCCGCGGCAAAGGCCGCAAGCCCCAGACCCGCACGCCGCATCCCATGTGGAAATCGCTGTGTCATGGCGCGGGCCATAGCCGGGGCGCCGCCCCCGCGCAATCAGACCAGAAGCGCGGCGGCAAGAAACGGCGCAGGCAGCAGCCCCGCATCGCGGTTGGAGCGGAACACCGCCATGCAGCTGTCGGTGTCGGCGGTGTCCAGCCGCGCCATCTGCCACACCAGATGCCCGCCGAACGCCACCACCCCCGCCAGCCCCGACACCAGCGCCGCCGGGCGGTCCCCCAGCGCCACCACCACCGCCGCCGCCATCAGCGCCACCGCGACGGCGGCGAATCCCCACAGCCAGCCTCGCGTGCGGTCGCCAAACAGCAGCGCCGTGGACTTCACCCCGATCAGCGCGTCATCCTCGGCGTCCTGATGGGCATAGATGGTGTCGTAGAACAGCGTCCAGGCGATCCCCGCCAGATACAGCAGCACCGGCGCCAGCCCCGGCGATCCGGTCTGCGCGGTCCACGCCAGCAGCACGCCCCAGTTCATCGCCAGCCCCAGGAACACCTGCGGCCACCAGGTGAACCGCTTGGCAAAGGGATAGACCGCCACCAGCGCCAGCGACGCCACCCCCAGCCCGATCGCCGCCCAGTTGAAGGTCAGCAGGATCAGCAGCGCCACCAGCGCCTGCGCCACCAGCCACGCCAGCGCGCCGCGCACGCTGACCTGTCCCGACGGGATCGGGCGGGACCGGGTGCGCGCCACCCGCGCGTCGATGTCGCGGTCGGTGATGTCGTTCCAGGTACAGCCCGCCCCGCGCATCAGGAACGCGCCGATCGCGCAGCCCACGGCGATCCACACCGTCAGCCAGCCCGCGCCCTGCGGCTGCGCCGCCACCGCCAGCGCCAGCCCCCACCAGCACGGCAGCAGCAACAGCCACGTCCCCGCCGGCCGGTCGGCCCGCGACAGCCGCAGCCACGGCCGCAGCCACACCGGCGCGCGCCGGTCCACCCAGTTGTCGGGCACGGCGTCCGCGACCTGACCGGATGCGGAGGGGCCTGATGTGGGGCGCCCCTCTGGCGTGGCGTGCGTTCGGGTCATATGGTTCGGTCCCATGTCCAGAAGTGCCAAGATCCGCCTGTTTGTAGACGCTCCGCTCGGGGCGGGGCAATGCGTCGGCCTGACCGGGCCGCAGGCGCATTACCTGTTCGCGGTCATGCGCCTGGCCGAAGGTGCGCGTGTGGCGCTGTTCAACGGCCGCGACGGCGAATGGCAGGCCGAGGTCACCACAGTTCACCGCAACCGCGGCGAAGTGCGCTGCACGCAGGCCAGCGCGGCCCTGTCGCTGCCGCCCGACCTGTGGCTGCTGTTCGCGCCGCTGAAAAAGACCCGCACCGATTTCATCGTCGAAAAGGCGACCGAGCTGGGCGTGCGGCGCATCCTGCCGGTGGGGACCGATTTCACCAACGCCGAGCGGCTGCGCCGCGACCGCCTGCAGGCCCACGCCGTGGAGGCCGCCGAGCAGTGCGGCGCCACCTTCGTCCCCGAGGTGGCCGACCTCACCCCCCTGCGCCGCGCGCTGGAGGGCTGGGACCCCGCCCGCCGCATCCTGTGGTGCGACGAGGGGCTGGCGGGATTCGTGCCCGAGGGCGCCGATGCGCCGCCCGCCGCCGCGCAGGAGGGCCAGGCGCCGGCGATCCCGGACGGCCCGGCACTCGGCGCGCCCGATGGGCCCGGCCCCTGGGCGATCCTGATCGGCCCCGAGGGCGGGTTCTCCCCGCCCGAGCGGGCACGCATCGCCGCCCTGCCGTTCGTGCACCCCGTCCGCCTCGGCCCCCGCATCCTGCGCGCCGACACCGCCGCGGTGGCCGCACTGACATGGTGGCAGATCACCCACGGCGACTGGTCCGCACCATGAGCGGGCCGGGCCAGCCCTTTGTCCGCCCCGAGGTCGCCGCCGCCCTGCACCGCTGGCGCGAGGTGCTGGTGGGCGTCGCCGTCGTGGCGCTGGGCGCGTGGCTCGGCGGTCTGGGGGGCTGGTTCTTCG
>NZ_NHSD01000292.1 GCF_016653255.1 Rhodobaculum claviforme | reverse complement strand
CGCGGGTGCCGGGGCGGGCACCGCCGCAGCGCCACCGGCTGGGCGCCCCCGGCGCCGAGCGGTGGGTCGAGGTGACAGCCGCCCCGCGCGGCCCCGGTGCCGCGCCGGGCCATGTGGTGGCGCTGCGCGATGTCACCGCCGCCGCGCGCGCCACCCACGAGGTCGAACAGCTGAGCCAGATCGCCCGGCGCACCGGCGATCTGGTGGTCATCACCGATACCGACCACCGCATCGACTGGGTCAACCCGGCCTTTGAGGCGCGCACCGGCTGGCGGCTGGAGGATGTCCGCGGCCACCTCCCCGAGAGCATCCTGCAAAGCCCCGAGGCCGACGCGGCCGAGGTCGCGCGCATCCGCGGCGCGCTGCTGGAGGGGGCGTCGGCCAGCGGGCTCTTGCTGTGCCGCACCCGGACGGACGATGCCTTCTGGGCCGAGATCGACGCCTATCCGCTGCGGGACTCGGACGGGCGGACGACGGGCCATGTCACGCTGGCCACCGACGTCACCGCGCGCCGCGCGCAGGAGGCCAAGCTGGAGCGCCTTGCGCAGGAGGCCACGCGGGCGCGCGAGCGGCTGGAGATGGCGGTGGAGGCGCTGCCGGACGCGTTTGCGTTTTTCGACGCCGAGGACCGGCTGGTGCTGTGCAACGAGCGCTATCGCACCTTTCATCCGCGGTCGGGGTACATGATCTCGCCGGGGGTGCAGTTCGCGGACTTTGCCCGGGCGGTGGCCCACAGCGGCGATGTCGCCGACGCCGTGGGCCGCGAGGAGGCGTGGCTGGCCGAGCGCCTGGCCTCGCACCGCGAGGGGCGCCCGGGCGGCGAGCACCGCATGGCCGACGGCAGCTGGCTGCGGGTGATCGAGCGCGTCACCGCCGACGGCGGCCGCGTCGGCATGCGCGTCGACATCACCGAGCTGAAGGAGGCCGAGCGGCGGCTGGCCGACATCATCCACGGCGCGCAGGTCGGCACCTGGGAGTGGCACCTGGCCAGCGGCGAGAACCGCATCAACGCGCGCTGGGCCGAGATCGTGGGCTATTGCCCCGACGAGATCGACCGCTCGGGCATCGATCTGTGGCGGGCGCTGGTGCACCCCGACGACCTGGCCCGCGCCGAGGCGCGGCTGGCGCGGGTGTTCGCCCGCGAGATCGACCAGTTCGAGTATGAATTGCGCATGCGCCACCGTGACGGCCACTGGGTCTGGGTGCTGTCGCGCGGGCGGGTGGCGCGTTGGTCGCCCGACGGCAAGCCCGAGGTGATGGCCGGGGTGCACATGGACATCACCGCCCTCAAGCGCGCCGAGGAACGGCTGGAGGCGATCCTGCACGCCGCCGAAGCCGGCACCTGGGAGACCGATCCCGCGCGCGGCGGCATGCGCATCAACGACCGCTGGGCGGAGATGCTGGGCTACACCGTGGACGAGCTTGCGCCCCTGCCGGAACACGGTTTTCGCACCCTGATGCACCCCGACGACCGCGCCCGGCTGGAGGCGGAGTTCGGCATGGACCTGGAGGGCCGCCCCGATCGCTTCAGCGTGGAGGTGCGGGTGCGCCACAAGGCCGGTGCCTGGGTCTGGCTGCTGGCGCGCGGCCGGGTGCTGGCGCGCGACGCCAACGGCCGGCCGGTGCGCACCGCGGGCATCCACCTCGACATCACCGAGCGCAAGCGGCTGGAGCAGCAGCTGGTGGCCGAGCGCGATTACATGTCGCGGCTGATGGAGACGAATGTCTCGGGCATCACCGCGCTGGATGGCGACGGGCGCATCATCTATGCCAACCGCGAGGCCGAGGCGATCCTGGGCTTGTCGGCGGCGGCGGTGGACCGGCGCAGCTATGCCGATCCGCGCTGGCAGATCACCGCCCCCGACGGCGGGCCGCTGGCCGATGCCGAGCTGCCCTTTACCCGCGCCATGACCGAGGGGCGGGTGGTGCGCGACGTGCGCTTCGCCATCGCCTGGCCCGACGGCACCCGGCGGCAGCTGTCGGTCAACGCGGCGCCGCTGCTGGCCGAGGGGCTGCAGGCGCGGGTGGTCTGCGCGATCACCGACATCACCGAACAGGTCGCCACCGAAGCCGCCCTGCGCAGCGCCGCCGAGCGGGCCGAGGCCGCCAGCGAGGCCAAGTCGCGGTTCCTGGCCAACATGAGCCACGAGATTCGCACCCCCCTGAACGGGGTCCTCGGGATGGCGCAGGTGCTGGAGGAGGAGCTGTCCGAGCCGCGCCACCGCCGCATGCTGGAGGTGATCCGCGAATCCGGCGAGATGCTGCTGGGCGTGCTCAACGATGTCCTCGACATGTCCAAGATCGAGGCCGGCAAGGTTACGCTGGAGCAGGTCGCCTTCGTGCCCGCCGATCTGGCACGGCGGATCGAGGCGATGCACGCCCTGCGCGCCGCCGAGAAGCATCTGTCGCTGGAGGTCGTGGCCGCCCCCGGCGCCGAGCGCGCGCGGCTGGGCGATCCGGGCCGGGTGGAGCAGATGCTGCACAACCTGGTCGGCAACGCCGTCAAGTTCACCGAGGCGGGCGGCGTGCGGGTGACGCTGGAGGGGGGGTGTGGCCCGCTGCGGGTGGTCGTCCATGACACCGGGATCGGCATGACGGACGATCAGTTGGCGCGCATCTTCGAGGATTTCGAACAGGCCGACGGCACGGTGACCCGCCGGTTCGGGGGCACCGGGCTGGGCATGTCCATCGTGCGCCGCCTGGTGGCGCTGATGGGCGGCCAGATCACGGTCGACAGCATCCCTGGCGCGGGCACCCAGGTGCGCGTCGCGCTGCCGCTGCCGCTGGCCGAGGGTGGCCCGCGCGATGCCGTCCCCGTGCCCGCCCAGCCGCTGGAGGGGCTGCGCGCGCTGGCGGCCGACGACAACGCCACCAACCGGCTGATCCTCCAGGCGATGCTGTCGGCGCTGGGCGGGGCCGTGACGATGGTGCCCGACGGGCAGGCCGCGGTGGAGGCGTGGGCGCCGGGGCGGTTCGATCTGATCCTGCTGGACATCTCGATGCCGGGGCTGGACGGTCTGGGCGCGCTGGCCGCGATCCGCCTGCGCGAGGCCGAGGCGGGTGTGCCACCCGCGCCCGCGGTGGCGATCACCGCCAACGCCATGGCCCATCAGGTGGCGCAGTACATGGGCGCGGGCTTTGCCGCCCATGTCGGCAAGCCGTTCCGCCGCGAGGACCTGGCGCGGACGCTGTTGCGCGTGCTGGACCGCGCCCCGCCCGCGCAGCGGTGACAGCCCCCGCCGCCGCGTGCTAGCCGGTCTTCGGAGGATCGGGAGGGGACGGACGTGAACATCGCGAACTGGCTGGTGCGCAGCGCGCAGACGCGCGGGACGGCGCCCGCGCTGATGGCGGGCGCGCGGGAGGTGGCGGATTACGCGGGCTTTGCGCGGTCCGCTGGGGCGCTGGCGGGGGCGCTGGCGGCGCGCGGGATCGCGCCCGGCGACCGGGTCGCGCTGTTGGCGGGCAACCGGCCGGAGTATCTGGTGGCGGTGTTCGGGATCTGGACCGCCGGGGCGGTGGCGGTGCCGGTCAACGCCCGCCTGCATCCGCGCGAGGCGGCGTGGATCCTGTCCGACAGCGGCGCGGCGCTGGCGCTGGTGGCCCCCGACGCAGCACCCGATCTGGCGGGCGTGACCGAGGTGCCGCTGATGGCGCTGCCGGGTCCCGACTGGGCGGCGGCGGTGGCCGGGCCGCCCGCGCCGGTGGTGCCGCGGGGGCAGGGCGATCTGGCGTGGCTGTTCTACACCTCGGGCACCACGGGGCGGCCCAAGGGGGTGTGCATCACGCATGGCATGCTGGCGGCGATGTCGCTGTGCTATCCCGTCGACGTGGACCCGGTGGGGCCGCAGGACGCCGCGCTGTATGCGGCCCCCATGAGCCATGGGGCGGGCCTCTATGCGCCGATCCATGTGCGCATGGGGGCGCGGCATCTGGTGCCGCCCTCGGGCGGGTTCGACGCGGCCGAGGTGCTGGATCTGGCCGCATCCCACGGCCCGGTGTCGATGTTCCTGGCGCCCACCATGGTGCGCCGGCTGCTGGAGGCCGCGCGCGCCTCGGGGCGGCGGGGCGAGGGGCTGCGCACCGTCGTCTATGGCGGCGGGCCGATGTATCTGGCCGACATCACCGCCGCCGTCGACTGGTTCGGCCCGCGTTTCGTGCAGATCTATGGTCAGGGCGAATGCCCGATGGCCATCACCGCGCTGAGCCGGGCCGAGGTCGCGGACCGCACCCATCCCGACTGGCGCGCGCGCCTCGGCTCGGTCGGGCGGGCGCAGAGCCTGGCGGAGGTCGCGGTGATCGATGACGCGGGCGCGCCGCTGCCGGTGGGCGAGGCGGGCGAGATCGTGGTGCGCGGCGCCCCGGTGATGCCCGGCTACTGGCGCAATCCCGAGGCCAGCGCGAAAACCCTGTGCGACGGTTGGCTGCGGACCGGCGACGTGGGCCAGCTGGACGGCGACGGATACCTGACGCTGGTCGACCGTTCTCGGGACGTGATCATCTCGGGCGGGACCAACATCTATCCCCGCGAGGTCGAGGAGGCCCTGCTGGAACACCCCGACGTGGCCGAGGCCGCCGTCATCGGCCGCCCCAGCCCCGAGTGGGGCGAGGAGGTGGTGGCGTTCCTCGTGCCCCGCGCGGCGCTGCGCCGCGCGGCGCTGGAGGCGCATTGTCTGGAGCGGATGGCCCGGTTCAAGCGGCCCAGGGCATGGTATGCAGTGGCATCCCTTCCAAAGAACAATTACGGCAAGGTGCTGAAGACCGAGTTGCGCGCCCGGCTGGCCGCCGGGACCGAACAGGAGGACATCGCATGACGGATCTGACGGGCAAGACGGCGCTGGTGACAGGCTCCACCTCGGGGATCGGGCTGGCCATCGCCGAGGCGCTGGGGGCTGCGGGCGCGCGCATCGCGCTGCACGGGCTGGCCGGCGACATGGAGATCCACGACGCGACCGAGCGGGTGCGCGCCGCCGGCAGCCCCGAGGTGGCGTTCTTCGGTGGCGACATGCGCAACCCCGAGCGCATTCACGAGCTGATGGCGGCGGTCGATGCCTGGGGCGGCGTGGACATCCTCGTCAACAACGCCGGCATCCAGCACACCGCCCCCACCACCGAGATGCCCGACGACAAGTGGGAGGCGATCATCGCCATCAACCTGTCGGCGTGTTTCCACACCATGAAGGCGGCGCTGCCTGGGATGGCCGCGCGGGGCTATGGGCGGGTTGTCAACATCGCCTCGACCCACGGGCTGGTGGCGTCGAAGGAAAAGGCGCCCTATGTCGCGGCCAAGCACGGGCTTGTGGGCATGACCAAGGTGGTGGCGCTGGAGCATGCGGCGCTGGGGGATGCGGCCTCGGGCGGGGTGACGGCGAACTGCATCTGTCCGGGCTGGACCGAAACCGCCCTGATCGAGCCGCAGATCGAGGCCCGCGCCAAGGCCCGCGGCGGCGACCGCACCGCCGCGATCGCGGATCTGCTGTCGGAGAAGCAACCCTCGCAGCGCATGACCAGCCCCGCCGATCTGGGGGCGCTGGCGGTGTGGTTGTGCAGCCCCGCCGCGCACAACATCACCGGGGTGGCGATCCCCGTGGACGGCGGCTGGACCGCGCAGTAATGGCGGGCGCGGCCGTCGCGGCTGCGGGCGACCTTGCGCGGCGCGCGGCGGGTCCCCACGTCCCTTTTGTGGGGGGCCTGCGCGGCCCTCCGCACACCTCATCGAGGTCATCGCCCTGACGCGGGTCAGGCAACCCTGATTTTCCCTGAGGATCGGTCCGTCCGGCACGTCGCCGGTGCGGTCATTCACCCTGCGAGGATGTCATGGGCAAAGGCAACAACAAGCGCGGAAACAAGGAAGTGAAGAAGCCGAAGCAGGAGAAGCCCAAGGTGCTGGCGACGGCCAACTCCGGCGTGGCGAAACCGATGACCCTGGGCGAGAAGAAAGACCGCAGCCGGTAGGCGGCGGCCCCCGCACGCCCCCGCACCGCCCGGCGGTGCAGGGGGGGGGGCGGTAGCGCGCCTGTGGCTGGCGGCTGCGCCCGTGCGGGGCCGGTGTCGTGCCGGATCGGGACCCTTGCGCGCCCCGCTCCGGGGCGGGCCGGGTCCCCCGGCGACAGTCCGCGACCGGGTCGGGGCCGCGCGGCGCGGTGGCCGGGCCGCGGATCCGCCGTCGGCGCCGGGCCGCCATCCGAACGGAGAGGCCGATCACCCGAAGGGCGCCGCCGATCGCCGTCTGCGCACCCCCGCGTGCCCGCCGCGGCAGCTATGACACCCTCCGTGGTGGCCGCCCGGCCGCCGAAACATCGGAGGGAGTGGCGCGGTGATGGATCACAAGGCACGGACCGCTTTGGCAGCCCCGCTCGTGGCGGCGCTGGTGCTTTCGGCCGCGGCGGCCAATGGCGCGACCTTGCGGACGCTGTCCGGGGGGGATGGCGCCTTCAATGCGCTGTGCGCGGCGGGCAACGCGGTCGGAACCGGCAATCAGGCCTGCGAGTTTGCCGTCGGTGAAATGCGGACCGGGGCTGTCGGTGGCGCCCAGACATGGGAGGTCGGCGTGCAGAACCCGCCCGGATCGCCCGTCAGCACGCGCAATTATGCCTGGGGCAACGGCGCGGCGCAGGCGTTCGTGTTTTCCTTCAGCGGCGGCACCCTGACCCTTGCGGTCGGTGCGGCGGGGGCGACGCAGGTGGTCTCGACGGCGACGGGGGTCGACCTGGGCGGCATGTCGTCGATGTTCCTCCGCACCCGCACCGCACAGGAGGGGTTCGAGGGCGTGAAGCTGTTCGACATGACAGTGACGGGGGCCGCGCCGGGCGGGGGTGCGGTTGGTGTGCACGACCTGCCCGACCTGACCTCGTCCGCGCCGGGGTCGACCGGGGCGGGCTATGTTCAGGTGTCGGACGTGGACTGGAGCGCGGACTGGACGCTGGCGGGCTCGATCCGCTTCAGCTGGGACCCCGATCTGGCCTGCCCCTGCGGATCCAACCTGAATGTCAATTTCAAGCTGACCGATCTGGAGACGCTGTCGGGGGGGCCGCCGAGCAGTGTCATCCCGCTGCCGGCCGCCGGATGGCTGCTGCTGAGCGGGGTTGCGGGGCTGGGCTGGCTCGGGCGGCGGCGCGCGGTGGTCTGATCGGGGTCGGCGCTCGCGGGTCCCGTGGCGGTGTGTGGACCACCCGACGGCTGTTGGACCAGGTCTGCTGCCGTGACAGCCGGGGACCGCTGAGACTTCGCGGGAGCGCGTGGGGTCGGTCGTCAGGGACGGTGGGGGGTTGCGAGGGAGGTAATCGACCTCAGCTCCGGCACCACGGCTGCACGGTCCCGCTCCCGCCGCCAGCCGCCATTGCCCCCGCGCCGGTTTTCGCGCCCGCAGGCCGCGGCGGCCCCCAGGGCATGGCTTGCCGCCTGCCGGAGGCAGCCGTGCTCTCGCCACGGGGCCGGCGGCGTCGTGGCGCGGATGCCGCTCAGAAGCTGATCGGAGGGTGTGCCGAGGTGCAGTGTGGGCGCGGATATCCCTGATATATTTGTATAAGATATGCTTCGGAACTCATCGCGCCCCGCCGCATGCGCGTCAGGCGGGTGGCGTGGAGGAGGCTGTCGGTCAGATCATCGATGCCCGGAAGCTGCACAGTGCCGGGGATGGTGCCGGGGGGGGCCGCATGGCGCCGTCGCGGGTCGGTCCCCGAACGCCCGGCGCGCATCGGCGGCCATGGCGCCTGGCTGTCTTTTCCGCGGGACATGAACGCCCCGACATGGACGGCAGCGCCTGGCGCCGACCGGCGGACGGCCCCCGTGTCCGGGCCGACGCCAGCGCCGAGGGCGATGGCGGACCTGCCTGGCACCGATGGGGCCGGAGGCGGCGCGGGCGCTCCCTGGGCGGGGGGCGGCACGCTGCGGGTCCTTTGGCCTCGCGGCACTCGGGGCAACACGGCTACCGTCGGCGCGGGGTTTGCACTACCGTGGGCTACGGTTCCATCTGAATGCAGGGAGGCAGCGCGTGGCGGAGCGGACAACGGGGCGGGCACCGGGCGGGCACGATGCGGATCTGGCGCCGCTGTGGCGGGCACTGGAGCAATACCGCGACCGGGTGGCCGCGCGCCCCATCGCGGCGCTGTTCGACGCCGATCCGGCGCGCGCCGAGGCGTTCTCGGTCAGCGCGGCCGGGCTGATGCTCGATTACTCCAAGACCGGGGTGTGTGCGCAGGGGATGGCGCATCTTCTGGCGCTGGCCGATGGCGCCGGGGTGGAGGCGCGCCGGGACGCGATGTTCCGGGGCGCCGCGATCAACGAGACCGAGGGCCGGGCGGTGCTGCACACCGCGTTGCGTGATCCCGACGGGCCGCCGCTGGTGGTCGACGGGGTGGATGTGCGCCCGGGCATCGCCGGGACGCTGGCGCGGATGGAGGCGATGGCCGCCGATGTGCGCGCGGGCCGGGTCCGCGGGGCGGGCGGGGCGATCACGGATGTGGTCAATATCGGGATCGGCGGATCGGACCTCGGGCCTGCGATGGCGGTGCAGGCGCTGGCGCCGTACCACGACGGGCCGCGGTGTCATTTCGTCTCGAACGTGGACGGGGCGCATGTGCATGACGTGCTGGCGGGGCTGGACCCGGCGCGGACACTGGTGATCGTGGCCTCCAAGACCTTCACCACGCTGGAGACGATGACCAACGCCGCCACCGCACGCGACTGGATGGCCCGCGCCGTGGCCGATCCGGGGGCGCAGTTCGTGGCGCTGTCGTCGGCCGGGGACCGCGCGGCGGCGTTCGGCATCCCGCCCGATCGGGTGTTCGGCTTCGAGGACTGGGTCGGCGGGCGCTACTCGGTCTGGGGGCCGATCGGGTTGTCGCTGATGCTGGCCATCGGGCCGGAGCGGTTCCGCGACTTCCTTGCGGGGGCGGCGGCGATGGACGCGCATTTCCGCAGCGCCCCGCTGGCGTCCAGCATGCCGGTGCTGCTGGCGCTGGTGGGGGTGTGGCATGCGCAGGTCTGCGGGCATGCGACCCGCGCGGTCATCCCCTATGATCAACGGCTGGCGCGGCTTCCGGCGTATCTGCAGCAGCTGGAGATGGAGTCGAACGGCAAGCGCGTGGGGATGGACGGGCGCGACCTCGATCGTCCCTCGGGGCCGATCGTGTGGGGGGAGCCGGGAACCAATGGCCAGCACGCCTTCATGCAGTTGATCCATCAGGGCACGCGCGTCGTGCCGGTGGAGTTCCTGCTGGCCGCGCGCGGTCACGAGGCGGATCTGGCGCATCACCACCGCCTGCTGGTCGCCAACTGCCTGGCGCAGGCCGAGGCGCTGATGCGGGGGCGCACGCTGGAGGCGGCGCGCGCCGGGCTGTCGGCCGCAGCCCTGGGCGGTGCCGAGCTGGAGCGCCAGGCCCGCCACCGGGTGTTTCCCGGCAACCGGCCCTCGACGGTGCTGCTGTATTCCCGGCTGACGCCGCGGATGCTGGGGGCCGTCCTGGCCCTTTATGAGCATCGGGTGTTCGTGGAGGGCGTGATCCTCGGCATCAACCCGTTCGATCAATGGGGCGTGGAGCTGGGCAAGGAGCTGGCCGTCAGCCTGACGCCGCTGCTGGAGGGGACGGCCGAGGGCGGCGCGCACGACGCCTCCACCCTGCGGCTGGTGGCGATGGTGCGCGCGGATGGTGTCGCCCCGGGATGATGGGCGCGGGTGCCGAAGCCGCTGTGGTGAAGCCGGTGTGATGGGGCGGCCTCTTGGCATCGCTGCGCAGGTCGCCTATCTGCCCGCCCATGTTCGAGACATTCCTGCGCCGGCTGATCCGGCCCGATCCCATGCCCCTGCCGCAAGCCGATGCCCGGCTGGCGCTGGCGGCCCTGCTGGTGCGGGCGGCGCGCGTCAACGGCGATTATGACCCCGCACAGGTGGTTGCCATCGATGCCGCCCTCGCGCGTCGCTACGGCTTCGGGGCGGATGACGCCGCCGCCCTGCGCGCCCGCGCCGAAGGTCTGGAGAGCGAGGCGCCCGACACCGTGCGCTTCACCCGCGCCGTCAAGCAGGCAACCGCACTGGAAGATCGCGCGGCCGAGCTGGAGATGCTGTGGGAGGTGATCCTGTCCGACGGCGCGCGCGACCACGAGGAGGACGGGTTCATGCGCCTTGTGGCGGACCTGCTGGGGTTCTCCGATCGCGACAGCGCGCTGGCCCGCCAGCGCGTGGCCGAGCGGATGGCGTAAGGCACCAGCTCCGCGCGGGGCAGGGACCACCGAGGCGCTGATCCTTTCCCGGTCCCATGGCTCTCGGCTGCTGCGCCGCCCCGTTCGTGTTTCGGCGCACAGGACGCTTGCAGAGAACCGGATCCGAGGGCCTTGCGCAAGGTTCTGGCCGTTCGCCCCCAGGACCCGCGACCGGGGCGCCGGACAACTTGACATCATGTGCGGTGCGGAGGATGGCATAAGGGCCACGCCACCGGCAGACGCCTGCGGGAGTGGCGCCACGGAAGGGATGACGTCATGACCGTTCGCCTGAAGCGCCTCGGCATGGGAGTCGCGATGTCGGTCGTGCCTCGGCTTCCTGCATCGCTGGCGATGCGGATTACTCCGTCGCCCGTCTGGCTGGTGTCGCTTCTCCTGACGCGGGACGATCCGGCCGCGGCGGTGCGGTGCCTCAAGCGGCTCGCCGCGACCAGTCCCGAGATAGCTGCCCTTCTGCGCATCGACGAACAGCTGCAGTCCGGGGCCATCCCTGCCGATGCAATCGCCGACGCGATGCCAATCCCGGTGTTGCAGGCTTTCGTCACCACCGGGATTGCGCCTCTCCGGCATGCTGCCAAGGCGTTCAACGCGCTCGGGTGCCTGCGGCTGGGGGGGGCACTGAGGGCGCTCGTGCTTTTGCGGGTTGCCGCTGCGAACATTGCCTCCGGCGAGGACCGCGGATGGCAGCACGAGGCAGTACTTCTGGAGATCGCGGCCAACGATCACTGCGCGCGGTTCATGGCCCGCCCGGAGGTGATGCCAGAGGCCTGCCGCACGGCGCTTCAGGAAGAACTGCAAGCGGTCGCCGGCTGGAGCCTGGCGCGCAAGGTCTCGGTTCTCGTGGGCCAGGACAGCCCCGCCATGCCGGCGTTGCGCGCGCGCATGGCCGGCCGCAGCCTTCGGTTCCAGGGTCCGTCGAGCCGTTCCTCCGATCTGGACGATACGCCGGCCGATCTGACATGCGTCGTCGGCTACTCCGGACCTGGCTCGCTGGCCCGCCCGGTCGACAGCATTGGTGTGTCGCTATACAAGAAGCACAAGATCGCGGCGATGCGCGGGGACGGACTGCTGCATCACATGGCGGACGTGCAGGTTCCGGTGCTCAACCCGGAGGACCTGCGCCAAGAACGTGCGTTTTATGCGGACCTGATCGAGAAATATGGAGCCAGTTTGACGAATGTGCGCTGGGCGTCCCTGAACTCCCAGATGAATGCGGGCACGGAACTGTTTGTCTGGATGTTGAACTGCGGCGCTTCCTCGGTTTCTGTCAGTCACCTTGACCTGTTCTTGAACCGAACCTATCCCCCCGGTTACCTGGCCGGCGGCAAGGCGCAAGCCTCCCGTGACGGGCCAGGCTGGCAGATGGAGGAGTGGTCGCAGTTGAAGAGCTTCGGCTACCATGAGCCCAGCCAGCAGTTCGCGATCTACAGGGCGTTTCATCCGCATCGCGAGGTGGCGTACGATGGCATACTCGATGCGATCGTGGAGAAACCATTCAGCGCCTACGCGAGCGCGCTTGAGGACGGCTATCGAGTTTGGCGCGGTCGGGCCGAGGCGTGAGGGGGTCCTTCTGAATGCTGGCCTGGTTGCAATGGAGGCTCAAGGGTCTGGCTATGGACCTGGCCTATCGGCTGCCGCTGGCGCTTGTGGCCCGATTGGCGCCATCGCCGATGCGGATGATTTCCTTCTATCTGGCAAAAGCCGATTCACCTCGGGCGTTGCAATACCTTGACCACTTGGTTCGAATCTCGCCCGAGGTTGGCTGCCTCATGCGGCTTGACGAGCGGTTGCGGAGGGGAAGCATAAGTGGCGTCGATCTGGTGGATTCAATCCCGAGCTCGATCTTGCGGAAGCTCAATTCCTACAAGGATGTACATCTGAACGATGCCGCAAGGGCCTTCAACCGCTTGGGTTGCCTTCGGTTGGGAGGAGCCCTGCGAGGCCTTCTGCTGATCAAGCTCGTGCAGCAGAGATTTCGGAGCCCGGCGAAGCAAGGCTGGGAGCTTGACGCTTTGCTCCTTGAGGTTTCTGCCAATGACTACAGCCGCCGCCTTTTTTCGCGTCCCGAGCTTTGGGAGGATGGCCTTGACAGGCAAGTTCAGGACCGCATCGAATTGCTTCGATGCTCTGACATGTTGGTCAAGCTGCGCGTTTTTGTTGATTCGGAAAGACTGCCATGCGGGGAACACGAGGCCTCTCTGAGCGGCTTGTCGGTGCTGCTACAGGGGCCGTCGAGGAGGGAGTCCAATCTGGCTGGTACACCTTGTGACGTGGTTGGCACCATCGGTTACTCTGGAGCCGGCTCCCTCGCCAGGCTCGTTGAAGGCAGGCACGTATCCTTCTACCGGCCATACAAAATTCGCGCAATGATTGCTGAAGGGTTAACCGAAAGATTTAACGATGTTGACCTGGCGGTTGTCACCAAGCGAGGCCTCGGTGTTTTGGAGGCACAGTTCACGCCAGAGTGCAGGGTTGCCTGCTCCAAGGTGCGAGAGAGGTTTGGACTTGGTTTCCTGAACGGAGGAACGGAGTTTCTGATCTGGCTCTTGGCATGCGATCTGAACCGGCTCTTCGTCACAAATGTCGATCTTTTTCTCAACCCAGCGTACCCGGTCGGTTATCTGCCGAGCAACTACCAGAAATCTCACCTTTCAAAGGATGCTGCGCAATGGCAGACACAGTCGTGGGCGACGCTAATGGTTTTTGGAGATCATGAACCGAGTCAGCAGTACTCTATCTACAAGGCCTTTCATGGTTACGATTCCGTTGTATACGACTCGATGCTTGATGCAATTGTATCTGCGCCGTTCAGCGCATACGCGGAGGCGCTTGAAGATGCCTATCGGGTTTGGCCCCAAGGTCCCGTCGTCGATTGCTGCGGTGGTGGCTCGGCTTGACAGTGGTGCACTGATGCGGTGATCGTGAAATCCACGGCATCATTCTCTTGAGGGAAATGACAATCAATATGACTGGCGGCACGCTTCTTGACTGCACATTCCGGGACGGCGGATACTACAACGCCTGGGATTTCTCGCCCGCGCTGATCACACAGTACCTCGGGGCCATGCGGGCCGCGCAGGTGGATGTGGTGGAGCTGGGGTTCCGTTTTCTGCGCAACGAGGGGTTCAAGGGGCCCTGCGCCTTCACCACCGATGACTTCCTGCGCAGCCTGCCGATCCCACCGGGGCTGACGGTGGGGGTGATGCTCAACGGGGCGGATCTGTGCACCGACTTGGGCCGGGGCGCCGCGCTGCAGAGGCTGTTTCCCGAACCGGCCGCATCCACGCCGGTCGATCTGGTCCGCTTTGCCTGCCATTTCCATGAGCTGGAGACGGTTCTGCCCGCCGTCGGCTGGCTGCACGAGCGCGGCTACCGGGTCGGGCTGAACCTGATGCAGATCGCCGACCGCTCGCGAACGCAGGTCGCCGAGCTTGCGAAAATGTCCCGCGACTGGCCGGTGGAGGTGCTGTATTTTGCCGACTCCATGGGCTCCATGACGCCCGACGACACCGCCCGCATCGTCGGCTGGCTGCGCGACGGGTGGGAGGGGCCGCTGGGCATCCACACCCACGACAACATGGGGCTTGCGCTGTCCAACACGCTGCGTGCCGCGGCCGAGGGCGTCACCTGGCTCGATGCCACCGTCACCGGGATGGGGCGCGGCCCGGGCAACGCCCGCACCGAGGAACTGGCGATCGAGGCGGAGGGCCTGCGCAACCGGCGCGCCAATCTCGTGCCGCTGATGGGCCTGATCCGCAAGCACTTCGGCCCGATGAAGGCGCAGTACGGCTGGGGCACCAACCCGTATTACTTCCTTGCCGGAAAGTACGGCATCCATCCCACCTATATCCAGGAAATGCTGGGCGACGCGCGCTATGACGAGGAGGACATCCTTGCCGTGATCGACCATCTGCGCGCCGAGGGCGGCAAGAAGTTCAGCTTCAACACCCTCGACGGCGCGCGGCAGTTCTACAGCGGCGCGCCGCGTGGCAGCTGGGCCCCGTCCGAGGTCATGGCCGGCCGCGACGTGCTGATCTTGGGCACCGGGCCGGGCGTGGCCGCGCATCGCCCTGCGCTGGAGGCCTATATCCGCCGCGCCCGGCCGCTGGTGCTGGCGCTCAACACCCAGTCGGCCATCGATCCCGCGCTGATCGACCTGCGCATTGCCTGCCACCCGGTCCGTCTTCTCGCCGACGCCGAGGCCCACGCGGCGCTTCCGCAACCGCTGATCACCCCGGCCTCCATGCTGCCCGAAACCCTCCGGGCCGAGTTCGGCGACAAGGAGCTTCTGGATTTCGGGATCGGTATCGAGCCTGGCCGGTTCGAGTTCCACGCGACGCACTGCGTTGCGCCCAACTCTCTGGTTCTGTCCTACGCGCTGTCTGTCGCGGCCAGCGGTCAAGCTTCGCGTATCCTGATGGCAGGCTTCGACGGCTATCCCGCCAGCGACCGCCGCAATGATGAGGTCGATGACATGCTGCTCAAGTTCGTGAATTCCGAATTCACGGGTCCGGTGTTTTCGATAACGCCAAGCGCTTACGGAAATCTTCCCGCGCTCAGCCTGTACGGTATGTGACCATGACTGCATGTGTAATCATACCTGCACGATATGCCTCGTCCCGCTTTCCCGGAAAGCCGCTGATATCATTGCTGGGCAAGCCGATGATCCTGTGGGTTGCCGAACTCTCGGCAAGAGCTGTCGGGCAGGATCATGTCTATGTTGCCACGGAGGATGAGCGGATCGCTGAGGTGGTGCGCGCATCCGGATTCGCTGCGCTGATGACAAGTGCATCCGCCCTGACCGGCACGGACCGTGTTGCCGAAGCCGCACAGAAGATCGATTATGACATCTATGTCAATGTGCAGGGCGACGAGCCGATTGTGGATCCTGCGGACATCCGACGCTGTATTGCGATAAAGTCGAACAACCTTGAGAAGGTTGTGAACGGATACTGCTGGGTTGGCTCTGATGAAGACCCGGCGTCCGTGAATATTCCGAAAGTCATCACCAACGAGTCGGACGATCTGGTTTACATGTCGCGCGTGGCTTTGCCGGGGTTCAAGGATGCGACGAATGCGCCGGACAGGTTCAAGAAGCAGGTGTGCATCTATGGTTTCACCCGGCAGGAGCTCATGGAATATGCGGCGTTCGGCCGAAAGAGTTATTTGGAAAAGTGCGAAGACATCGAGATCCTTCGTTTTTTGGAGATCGAACGAAAGGTTTTGATGTTCCAATGCAAGCCGGGTAGCCTTGCAGTTGATGTTCCCGCGGACGTATCCCCAGTCGAGGCATTGTTGCGGGAACGCCTCAGTTGATTGCGCATGGCCACTACGCGACCCTCGTCTTCGATTGCGACGGCGTCGTCCTCGACTCCAATCGGCTGAAGACGGAGGCATTCCGGCGCGCGGCGCTGCCGTGGGGGGAAGCGGCGGCTGATGCGCTGGTGGCGTATCATATCGCGCACGGAGGGGTGTCGCGGTATGTCAAGTTCCGGCATTTCCTCGATGCGCTGGTGCCAGAGCATGCGCCCGGCGGCTGCGGGCCGGGGCTGGAGGGGTTGCTTGACGCATATGCCGGGGCGGTGCGCGACGGGTTGATGACCTGCGGTGTGGCGCCGGGGCTGGCAGAGCTGCGGGCGGCGACGCCGGGGGTGCGTTGGCTGATCGTGTCGGGCGGCGACCAGGCGGAGCTGCGCGAGGTGTTTGCGGCGCGGGGTCTGGACCGGCACTTCGACGGCGGGATCTTCGGCAGCCCGGACACCAAGGCGGCGATCCTCGCCCGTGAGCTTGCGGCGGGCAACATCCGCCGCCCGGCGCTGTTTCTTGGCGACAGTCGGCTGGACTTTGAGGCGGCGGCCGGTGCCGGGCTGGATTTTACCTTCGTCTCGGGCTGGTCCGAGGTGGCGGACTGGCGCGGCTTTGTTGCCGAACACCGGCTGGCCTGCGTGGCGGGGCTGTCGGATCTGTTGGGCGGGGCAGGTCCGGCCTGACTGCGGACCTCGGGTCTTCAATCCGGCGGCGATCCGGTCCATGGTCGCCGCCGATGACCATGCCGCATGATCCCTTTGCACCCGCGCCGCGCCCGATGCCGACGGTGTCCCCCGATCCCAGGACCCGGCCGCCTCGGCGCGGGCGTGGCGATGGCCGGCCGCACCGTGGGGCGGTCCGGGGCCGCCGGGCATGACCGACGCCCCCTGGCAGGCTCCCACCCCCGAGGAACTGCGCGCCCTGGCCGATGCCACCCTGGCCGAGGCGGTCGCGCTGGCGGAGGGGCTGCGCGCGCTGGGGCCAGCGGTGCAGGTCGCGGCGGGGCTGCTGGCCGCGCTGGTGCTGGCCGTGGTCTGGGCGGTGCTGCGCGCGCGGACCCGGCGCGAGGCGCTGCTGCGCGCCGACCTGATGGCGCGGCTGGCCGATCTGGAGGCCACCACCCGCCGGGCCGAGGCCGCCGAGGCCAACGCCGCCGCGCGCGCCGATGACCTTGCGGCGCTCACGGCCCGGGCGGAGGGGCTGGAGGGCAGCTTGCGGGCTGCCACCGTGACCGAGCGGGACCTGACCGCGCGCGCCGCCGCCCTCGATGCCCGGCTCGAGAGTGCCGAGCGCCGCCTGGCCGAGCGGCGCACCGAGGCCGAGGCGCGCGAGTCCGCCATCGCCGGGCTGCGCGGTCGGCTGGAGGCCGAGCAGGCCGCGCAGCGCGCGTTGCAGGCCCGCATCGCCGGGCTGACCCAGGAGCTGGAGAGCGAACAGGCCCGTGGCGCCGAAAAGGTGGCGCTGCTGTCGTCGGTGCGCGAGGACATGCAGGCGCGTTTCCGCGACCTCGCCGATGCCGCGCTGAAGACCCAGGCGGAGGTGTTCTCCAACACCAGCTTTGCCCGGCTGGAGGCGACGCTGACGCCGCTGAAGGAACATGTCGGCCATTTCGAGAAGGAACTGCGCGCCGTCCACACCGAGACCGCGCGGGACCGCGAGCGCCTGAAGGCCGAGATCGCCGCGCTGTCGAAACGCTCCGAGGAGGTCTCGCACGAGGCGATGGCGCTGACGCGCGCGCTCAAGGGCGACCGGCAGCGGCAGGGCGCCTGGGGGGAGATGATCCTCGAGAGCATCCTCGAACGCTGCGGCCTGCGCGAGGGCGAGGAGTACGAGACCCAGGCCCACCGCACCGACGACGAGGGCGCCCGCCTGCGCCCCGACGTGGTGGTGCGCATCCCCGGCGACCGCACGCTGGTGATCGATTCCAAGGTCTCGCTGAACGACTATGCCGCCGCCGTGAACGCCGAGGACGCGGCCGAGGCCGCCGGCCACCGCAAGCGCCATGTTGCGGCCCTGCGCGCCCACATCACCGGACTGTCGGCCAAGGGCTATCAGCGCGCCGAGGACGCCTCGGTCGACTATGTCATCATGTTCGTGCCCATCGAGGGCGCGCTGTCGGAGGCGCTGCGCGAGGACGGCGGGCTGACCGGCTTTGCGCTGGAGCGCCACATCACCATCGCCACGCCCACCACGCTGATGATGGCGCTGCGCACGGTGGCCCATGTCTGGGCCGTGGAGCGGCGCAACCGCAACGCCGAGGCGATCGCGGACCGGGCCGGCAAGCTCTATGACAAGCTGGTGGGATTTCTGGAAAACATGGAGACGGTGGGCAAGCGCCTCGACCAGGCGCAGGCGGCCTATGGCGACGCGCTGGGGCAGCTGTCGCGCGGGCGCGGCAACCTGCTGTCGCAGGTGGAGACCCTCAAGACGCTGGGCGCCAAGGCCACCAAGACCATCGCCACCGAGTTCGAGGACACCGCCCCCCCGGGCACCCTCGCCGCGGACCCCGAAACCGATCCCCCGAAGTTCGACAGGAAAGCCGACAGGTGATGGATCCTGTCATGGCGGGACAGGCCATTTTGTGTCTGCGCCCCCACCCGTGCCGGGGGCCAGCACCGGCATGGTGGTCGCGTCCATCTGCCGCCGGTCGCTGCGGCGCAGCTCGGCCATCATCGCGTCGATGGTAGTAAGCGGTAACCACCCGGTTGCGGCCGCCTGCCCCGGGGTGGCGGCCCCCTGCGCGTGCGGATGGAAACCGCGGCCGGGCGCCTGTGGATCAGGCGTGCAGCGCCCCGTCGCCGCAGGCCAGCGCCGCCTCGCGCACCGCTTCGGAGTAGGTGGGGTGGGCATGGCAGGTGCGGGCAAGATCCTCGGCCGCGGCGCCGAACTCCATCGCGACGCAGATCTCGTGGATCAGGTCGCCCGCCATCGGGCCGATGATGTGGGCGCCCAGGATGCGGTCGGTGTCCTTGTCAGCCAGGATCTTGACGAAGCCGTCGGCGGCGAAGTTGGCCTTGGCCCGGCCATTGCCCATGAAACTGAACTTGCCGACCTTGTAGGCGCGCCCGGCCTCCTTCAGCGTCTCCTCGGTCTCGCCCACGCTCGCGACCTCGGGGTGGGTGTAGATCACGCCGGGGATGGTGGCGTAGTTCACATGGCCCGCCTGGCCCGCGAGGATCTCGGCCACGGCGTAGCCCTCATCCTCGGCCTTGTGCGCGAGCATCGGGCCGGTGATGGCGTCGCCGATGGCGTAGACGCCCTTGACCGAGGTCTCGTAGCGGCCATCGACCTCCACCTGTCTGCGCTTGGACAGGGTCACGCCCAGTGTGTCCAGCCCCAGCCCGTCGGTGAAGGGACGACGCCCGGTGGCGAGCAGCACCACATCGGCCTCCAGCGTCTGGGCGCTGTCGTCCTTCTTCAGGGTGTAGCTGACCTTGGCCTTGGTCCTGGTGGCCTCCACCCCCTGCACGGCGGCGCCGAGGATGAACTCCATCCCCTGCTTCTTCAGGATGCGCTGGAAGGTCCGCGCGACCTCCATGTCGTTGCCGGGGATCAGCCGGTCGAGGTACTCCAGCACCGTCACCTGCGCCCCCAGGCGGGCATAGACCGAGCCCATCTCCAGCCCGATCACGCCGCCGCCGATCACCGCCAGCCGCTTGGGGATGCGGCCCAGCTCCAGCGCGCCGGTGGAGGTGACCACGACCTTCTCGTCGACCTCCACCCCCGGAAGGGAGGCGGATTCGGAGCCCGAGGCGATCACGATGGCCCGGGCCTCGTGCACGTCGTCGCCGACCTTCACCTTGCCCGGCGCGGGGATGGAGGCCCAGCCCTTGATCCAGTCCACCTTGTTCTTCTTGAACAGGAACTCGATCCCCTTGGTGTTCTGGGCGATGACGTCGTCCTTGTAGGACTGCATCTTGCCCCAGTCGACCTTGGGCTTGCCGCCGCCAAGGCCCATCTCGGCGAAGTTGTGCTCGGCCTCGTGCAGCATGTGGGTGGCGTGCAGCAGCGCCTTGGAGGGGATGCAGCCCACGTTCAGGCAGGTGCCGCCCAGCGTCTCGCGCCCCTCCACGCAGGCGGTGCGCAGGCCCAGCTGGGCTGCGCGGATGGCGCCGACATAGCCGCCGGGGCCGGAGCCGATGAAGATCACGTCATAGCTTGCCATTGGGGGCCTTCCTTTCGGGGGGCGCGCTTCAGATCAGCGCGGCCAGCAGCATCAGAACGGTGGCGACGAAGCCCGCCGCCCAGATGAACGAGCGCCACGGCATCCAGCCGAAGCGGTAGGCCGGCACGAACAGCACCCGAGCGGCCAGGTAGATCCACGCGCAGGCCGCCGTCAGGCCGGACGAGGCGCCCGCCAGCGTCACCACGATGGCCGCGATGGCAAACAGCGGCAGCGTCTCCATGTGGTTCTCATAGGCGCGCTTGAGCCGACCCAGCGCAACCGGCAGCGGCTGCGGCGGGGCGCTGTCGCGTGGCGTGAGGAACCAGTCCGGCCCCATCTCCAGGTTGGCGCGCACCGCGTTCCAGCCCAGCTGAACCACCGCCAGAAGGGCGGCCAGCACCAGAACCGTCAGCTCCGTCGTCATGATCCCTGTCATGGCCTCACCCCTCGAACCCGCGGTCGCGCGCGGCGCCGATCACCTGCGCCTGCGTCTCGGAGGTGCGCTTGCGCCGCGCGTCCGCGATCTGGGCGGCATGCGCATCGGCCGAGGCCGAGCTTTCCGGGCTGAACAACAGGTTGGCTGCGGCGTTGGCGGAGTCCTTCGGGCGCCCGCCCTCCAGCTCGTGCAGGAACAGCGCGGCGCGGATGAAGCGCCGGCCCTGGCGCACGCTTTGCACCACCACCAGCGCCACCAGCGCCACCGCGACCAGAAACAGGATCCCCAGCATCAGAGGTCCATCAACAGGCGCCGCGGGTCCTCCAGCGCCTCCTTGACGCGGACAAGGAACGTCACCGCGCCCTTGCCGTCCACGATCCGGTGGTCATAGCTCAGCGCGAGGTACATCATGGGGCGCGCCACGATCTGACCCTTCACCACCATCGGACGATCCTGGATCTTGTGCATCCCCAGGATCCCCGACTGCGGCGGGTTCAGGATCGGCGACGACATCAGCGAGCCATACACCCCGCCGTTGGAGATGGTGAACGATCCGCCCTGCATGTCGGCCATCGACAGCTTGCCGTCGCGCGCGCGTGCGCCCAGGGACGCGATGGTCTTTTCGATCTCGGCAAAGCCCATGGCCTGCGCATCGCGCAGCACCGGCACCACCAGCCCTGACGGCGTGCCCACCGCCACGCCCATGTGGACATAGTTCTTGTAGACCACATCGGTGCCGTCGATCTCGGCGTTGACCTCGGGCACCTCGTGCAGGGCGTGGCAGCAGGCCTTGACGAAGAAGGACATGAAGCCAAGCTTCACGCCGTGCTTCTTTTCGAACAACCCCTTGTATTCGTTGCGCAGATCCATGATCGGGCCCATGTCCACCTCGTTATAGGTGGTCAGCATGGCCGCGGTGTTCTGCGCATCCTTGAGCCTGCGCGCGATGGTCTGGCGCAGGCGGCTCATCTTCACCCGCTCTTCGCGGGCGGCATCGTCGGCCGGGACGGCGGCGCGCGGTGCCTGTTGGGCTGCGGGGGCGGGCATGGTCGGGGCAGGCGCAGCCTGCGCCGCCGGGGCCGCGTCCGCCGCGGCGCGCGCCACGTCCTCCTTCATGATCCGCCCGTCACGGCCGGTGCCTTCGACCTGATCGCGCGTCAGCCCCTTCTCGGCCATCATCTTCTTCGCCGAAGGGGCGTCTTCCACATCCGCGCGGCCCGCGCCGCTGCGCTCGGCCGCAGCGGCGGTGGGCGGGGCAGGGGCTGCGGCCGCGCCGGTCCCCGTGGCCGCGGCGCCGCCCTCACCGGCCGCCAGGACCGCAAGCTTGCCACCCGCGGCCACCGTGGTCCCGGCCTCGGCGACGATCTGCGACAGCGTGCCGGCGGTGGGGCTCGGGACCTCGACGCTGACCTTGTCGGTCTCCAGTTCGCACAGGATCTCGTCGGCGGCGACGCTGTCGCCCACCGCCTTGAACCAGGTGGCGACTGTCGCCTCGCTGACGCTTTCGCCCAGCGCGGGGACCATGACGTCCACGGTGTCACCCGCCGGAGCCGCGGGTGCGGCGGCCTTGGGCGCGCCGCCGCGGGCCGGTGCGGGTTTGCCGTCGCTCTCGGTCAGGGTTGCCAGCAGCGCATCCACCCCCACCGTGTCGCCCTCGGCCGCGACGATCTCGCCCAGCGTGCCGGCGGCGGGGCTGGGCACCTCCACCGTGACCTTGTCGGTCTCCAGCTCGCACAGCATTTCGTCGGCGGCGACCGTCTCGCCGGGCTTCTTGAACCACGTCGCCACCGTGGCCTCGGTGACGGATTCGCCCAACGTGGGCACGCGGACTTCGATGGACATGCGTTTACTCCGTGCTCAGCGCTTCGTTGACGAGCGCTTCCTGTTGGGCCCGATGCTGGCTGGCAAGCCCCGTGGCGGGCGATGCCGCCGCGGGCCGGCCGACATAGCGCGGGCGCGGATGCGCAGCCCCGAGCCGGCCCAGCACCCATTCGAGGTTGGGTTCGATGAAGGTCCAGGCGCCCTGGTTCTTGGGCTCCTCCTGGCACCAGACGATCTCGGCGGCGGGAAAGCGGCCCAGCTCCTGCGTCAGGCTCATGGCGGGGAAGGGGTAGAACTGTTCCACCCGCAGCAGATAGACATCGTCGATGCCGCGCTTGTCGCGCTCCTCCAGCAGGTCGAAATAGACCTTGCCGGAGCACAGCACCACGCGGCGGATCTCCGCATCCAGTTTCAGCACGGTGTCGCTGTGGCCCTTCTGGGCGTCGTCCCACAGGACGCGGTGGAACTGCGAGCCGTCGATGAAATCGCCCACGTCCGAAATCGCGAGCTTGTGGCGCAGGAGCGACTTGGGCGTCATCAGCACCAGCGGCTTGCGGAAGGTGCGGTGGATCTGCCGGCGCAGGATGTGGAAATAGTTCGCCGGCGTCGTGCAGTTGGCGACGATCCAGTTGTCCTGGGCGCACATCTGCAGGAACCGCTCCAGCCGGGCGGACGAATGCTCCGGCCCCTGGCCCTCGAACCCGTGGGGCAGCAGCATCACGAGGCCCGACATCCGCAGCCACTTGGATTCACCCGAGCTGATGAACTGGTCGAACATGATCTGCGCGCCGTTGGCGAAGTCGCCGAACTGCGCCTCCCACATCACCAGCGTGTTGGGCTCGGCCAGGCTGTAGCCGTACTCGAACCCCAGCACTGCGTATTCCGACAGCATCGAGTCGATGACCTCGTAGCGCGCCTGCCCCTCGCGGATGTGGTTGAGGGGGAAGTACCGGTCCTCGGTGTTCTGGTCGATGAAGGCCGAGTGGCGCTGGCTGAAGGTGCCGCGGGTCGAATCCTGCCCCGACAGCCGCACCGGATACCCCTCGGTCAGCAGCGAGCCGAAGGCCAGCGCCTCGGCGGTGGACCAGTCGAAGCCCTGGCCGGTCTCGAACATCTGCGCCTTGGCCTCCAGCAGCCGCGACACGGTGCGATGCATGGCAAAGCCGTCCGGCGCCGTCGTCAGCGCGCGCCCCACCTCGCGCAGCGTCTCGTGCGAGATGGCCGTCTTGCCCGGCTGGTAGTCCTTGCCCTCGCGGTCAAACCCCGCCCAGCGGCCGTCGAGCCAGTCCGCCTTGTTGGGCTTGTAGGTCTTTCCGGTCTCGAACTCCTCGTTCAGCGTCGCCTGGAAGGCGGCCTTCATGTCCTCGATCTCGCCCTCGGGGATCAGCCCGTCATGGACCAGCCGCTCGGTGTAGAGCTGGAGCGTCGTCTTGTGCTTCTTGATCCGGTTGTACATCACCGGATTGGTGAACATCGGCTCGTCGCCCTCGTTGTGGCCGAACCGGCGGTAGCAGAAGACGTCGATCACCACGTCCTTGCGGAACTTCTGGCGGAACTCCACCGCGACCTTGGCGGCGTGCACCACCGCTTCCGGGTCGTCGCCGTTGACGTGGAAGATCGGCGCCTCGACCATCAGCGCGATGTCGGTGGGGTAGGGGCTGGAGCGGCTGAAGTGCGGCGCGGTGGTGAAGCCGATCTGGTTGTTGACGATGATGTGCAGCGTGCCCCCGGTGCGGTGGCCCTTCAGGCCCGACAGGCCGAAGCCCTCGGCTACCACGCCCTGGCCTGCGAACGCCGCGTCGCCGTGCAGCAGCACCGGCAGGACGCTGGTGCGCTCCGGATCGTTGGCCTGGTCCTGCTTGGCGCGGCACTTGCCCAGGACGACCGGGTTGACCGCCTCCAGATGGCTGGGGTTGGCGGTCAGGCTCAGGTGCACGCTGTTGCCGTCGAATTCCCGATCCGACGACGCCCCGAGGTGGTACTTGACGTCGCCCGAGCCGTCCACGTCCTCGGGCTTGAAGCTGCCGCCCTGGAATTCGTTGAAGATCGCGCGATAGGGCTTGCCCATCACGTTGGCCAGCACCGACAGCCGCCCGCGGTGGGGCATGCCGATGGCGATCTCGCGCACGCCCAGCGCGCCGCCGCGCTTGATGATCTGCTCCATCGCGGGGATCACCGCCTCGGCGCCATCAAGACCGAAGCGCTTGGTGCCCATGTATTTGACGTGCAGGAACTTCTCGAAGCCCTCGGCCTCCACCAGCTTGTTGAGGATCGCGCGGCGGCCCTGCTTGGTGAAGCTGATCTCCTTGCCGTACCCCTCGATCCGCTCCTTCAGCCAGGCGGACTGCTCGGGGTCGGAGATGTGCATGAACTGCAGCGCGAAGGTGCCGCAGTACGTCCGCTGCAGGATGTCGACGATCTGGCGCAGCGAGGCGACCTCCAGCCCCAGCACGTTGTCGATGAAGATCGGCCGGTCCATGTCGGCATCCGAGAAGCCGTAGCTGCGCGGGTCCAGTTCCGGGTGCGGGGTCTGGTCACGCATCCCCAGCGGGTCGAGGTCGGCCACCAGATGCCCGCGGATGCGGTAGGCGCGGATGATCATCAGCGCGCGCACGGAATCCAGCACCGCCCGGCGCAACTCGCGGTCGGTGATGGTGGTGCCCTGTTCCTGCGCCTTCTTCAGGATCTTCTCGGCGGCGGCCTTTTGCTCCTTCGGGGCGGGCGGGGGGGCGGGCCATTGGCCGTCCAGCGCCGCCGTCAGCTCGTCGCTGGGCTGCGGCGGCCAGTCGGTGCGCGCCCAGGACGGGCCGGCGGGGACCGCCTCCTCGCCCAGCGCGCGGAAATATGCGGCCCAGTCCGGGTCCACCGCCTGCGGGTCGCTCGCATAGCGGGCATGGAGCCGGTCGATGTAGTCGGCGTTGCCCCCGTTCAGGGCGCTTTCCGGCTGGAACGCGTCGTTGCGGCTGTGTTCGGTCATTGAACCCCTCCATGATGCGCTGCGTTCGAGCGCAACGCAACCAAACGCACTGAGTCGTATTTCCTAGACGGTCGAGCCTTCAAAGTCCTGAGCAGCAGCATCAGATGACGCCAAGTTTCATTTCCACGTCCGGCTGAAAGTACGTCTGAGATTCTGTCTTGGGTTGAGATCCAACCGGCGGCAAACTGCCTGCAATACCCCCGATACGACACGTCAACAACTTCAAACCCGATGCATTCAACTTTGCTTCGCAAAGAAACCTCATCGAAAAAGTTGAGGTGGCGAGGTGCGTCCAGCCAATGCCAGTTTTGCCCGAAAACCGTTAGACCTAGCGCGGCATTGTTCGGCACCTCGACAATGAGCATGCCTCCAACTGCAAGAATATCTCGAGCATTTTCAAGTGCGCTATCAGGGTCGAGGCAGTGTTCTAGAGAGTGAGACATCACGACCACATCAAACTTCCTACCACGAATTTCTTCAGGTGGGACTTCGGCCGTTCCCGGGTAAACCTTGATATCTCTTTTTCGTGCTGCAGCAATCGCTGCCGCATCGGGTTCCACACCAACGCACTCATGCCCCATCTCGGTCAGCATCTGGAGCAACCTTCCATCTCCACAACCGAAATCGATTATCCGTTGAGGCTCGCTCGGCAGGGTCGAACGCCACCATTCCGCAGTAGGATCAACACTGTGGTCGAATGCCCAAGCAAGTCGCAAGAGCAGACGTCCAAGGAGGCGTTTCTTAACTGCTCTTTCACCGGCTCTCGTGCCATGCGTGTAGTAGTCTTCCACAGCGTATGCGGCGGCCACATCAGAATGGCTTGGTCTGGGCAGCAGCATGCCAGGCGCCGCATCTGACTGCCAAACGATTTCATAGGCATCTGTCTCGGCAGGCCTGCGCCAGTCGCCAGCCACCCTAAGCGAACGTGCTTGACTGTCTCCTTTAGACTCGAACACAGCGCAACCCTGCCTTTGTTATCGGTTTATAGCCAACATCACTTGCCGATCGCCTTCAGCACCGCCTCACCGAGGCCCGCGGGGCTGTCGGCCACCACGATCCCGGCCGAGCGCATGGCCTCGATCTTGGATTCCGCGTCGCCCTTGCCACCCGCGACGATGGCGCCGGCGTGGCCCATGCGACGGCCCGGAGGGGCGGTGCGCCCGGCGATGAAGCCCGCGCAGGGCTTGGAGCGGCCGCGCCTGGTCTCGTCGCGCAGGAACTGGGCGGCTTCCTCCTCGGCGGTGCCGCCGATCTCGCCGATCATGATGAGGCTCTCGGTCTCCGGGTCCGCGAGGAACCACTCCAGCACGTCGGTGAACTCGGTGCCCTTGACCGGGTCGCCGCCGATGCCCACACAGGACGACTGCCCCAGCCCCGCGTCGGTGGTCTGCTTGACCGCCTCGTAGTTCAGCGTGCCCGAGCGCGAGATCACGCCGCACGATCCGCGCATGTGGATGTGGCCGGGCATGATGCCGATCTTGCACTCGTCCGGGGTGATCACACCGGGGCAGTTCGGGCCGATCAGCCGCGACTTCGAGCCCTCGACCGCGCGCTTGACCTTCATCATGTCCTGCACCGGGATGCCTTCGGTGATGCACACGATCAGCGGCATTTCAGCGTCGATGGCCTCCAGGATCGAATCGGCGGCGAAGGGGGGCGGGACGTAGATCACGCTGGCGTTCGCGCCGGTGCGCTCCATCGCCTCGTGCACCGAGTTGAACACCGGCAGCCCGAGGTGGTCGGTGCCCCCTTTGCCCGGCGTGACGCCGCCGACCATCTGCGTGCCATAGGCGATGGCCTGTTCGGAGTGGAAGGTGCCCTGGCTGCCGGTGAAGCCCTGGCAGATCACCTTGGTGGTCTTGTTGACGAGTACGGCCATTGGTTTTCCGTTCCTGTGGCGGGACACAGCCCGCAGTCTGTCGCTGGCGGGCGGCGGATCAGCCGCGCACGGCCTTGACGATCTTCCTTGCGGCATCGTCCAGATCATCGGCGGCGATCACGTTCAGGCCCGAGCCCGCGATGATCTCCTTGCCCTTCTCGACGTTGGTGCCCTCCAGACGGACCACGAGGGGGACCTTCAGGCCCATCTCCTTGACGGCCGCGATCACGCCCTCGGCGATCACGTCGCAGCGCATGATGCCGCCGAAGATGTTCACCAGGATGCCTTTGACGTTGGGATCGGAGGTGATGATCTTGAACGCCTCGGTCACCTTCTCCTTGGTGGCGCCGCCGCCGACGTCGAGGAAGTTGGCCGGTTCCGCGCCATAGAGCTTGATGATGTCCATCGTGGCCATCGCAAGCCCCGCGCCGTTGACCATGCAGCCGATCTCGCCATCCAGCGCGATGTAGCTGAGGTCGAACTTGGAGGCGGCGAGTTCCTTGCTGTCCTCCTCGCTCTCGTCGCGCAGAGACAGGATGTCGGGCTGGCGGTAGAGGGCGTTGCTGTCGAAGCCCATCTTGGCGTCGAGGCAGCGCAGGTCGCCGTCGCTGGTGACGATCAGGGGGTTGATCTCGACCATCTCGGCGTCGCGCTCGGTGAACAGCTTGTAGAGCTTGCCGACCAGATCGACGCACTGCTTGACCTGCTTGCCCTCCAGCCCGAGGGCGAAGGCGATGCGGCGGCCGTGGAAGCCCTGGATGCCGGTGGCGGGGTCGACGCTGAACGACAGGATCTTCTCGGGGGTGCTGGCCGCGACCTCCTCGATGTCCATGCCGCCCTCGGTGGAGCAGACAAAGGACACGCGGCTGGTGTTGCGGTCGATCAGCATCGCCAGGTACAGCTCGCGCGCGATGTCGGCGCCGTCCTCGATGTAGATGCGGCCGACCTGCTTGCCCTCGGGGCCGGTCTGGTGGGTGACCAGCGTGCGGCCCAGCATGGCGGCGGCCTGTTCGGCGGCTTCCTCGACCGAGCGGGCAAGGCGCACGCCGCCCTTTTCGCCGGCGCTGGCTTCCTTGAAGTGGCCCTTGCCGCGGCCGCCGGCGTGGATCTGTGCCTTCACCACCCACACGGGGCCGTCGAGGGCGCCGGCGGCGGCTTTCGCCTCGTCGGCCTTGAGAACGGCGCGGCCGTCGGCCACGGGGGCGCCATAGCTGCGAAGGAGGGCCTTCGCCTGGTATTCATGGATGTTCACGCGACTGTCCCGTTTTGGCTCCTGCGTCACCGTGCATGGCACGCGCGGGGCTGTCGTCAAACAGTCATTTCCGAAAAAGCGGCATTCGTGGCCACAAGCCGGTCAATGTGATCACATAGGTAAATTTGTGATCACAACTTTCTCCGGGCGCCGAGTCGGCCGAGGCCGTGCCGGGCCGGAGCTCGACGCCCGGGAATGAAAAACGCGCCCCGGACGGGTCCGGAGCGCGCCAGGCCAGGGGGCCGCGATCAGCCGAGCGTGGGGTCGATGGCCTTGCACGCCTCCACCAGGCCGCGCACCGAGTCGATGGACTTGTCGAACATCGCCTGTTCGGGCTTGGTCAGCTTGAAGCTGACGATCCGTTCGATCCCGCCGGCGCCGATGACGGTCGGCACGCCGACGTACATCCCCTTGAGCCCGAACGGGCCGTCGCACCAGGCGGCGCAGGGCAGCAGGCGCTTCTGGTCCTTGAGGTAGGCCTCGGCCATCTCGATCGCGCTGGTGGCCGGGGCATAGAACGCCGAGCCGGTCTTGAGCAGGCCCACGATCTCGGCGCCGCCGTCGCGGGTGCGCTGGATGATGGCGTCGAGGCGGTCCTGCGTGGTCCAGCCCATCTCCACCAGATCGGGCAGGGGGATGCCCGCGACGGTGGAGTACCGCGCCAGCGGCACCATGGTGTCGCCATGCCCGCCGAGCACGAACGCGGTGACGTCGCGCATCGAGACGTCGAACTCCACGCTCAGGAAATGGCGGAAGCGCGCGCTGTCGAGCACACCGGCCATGCCCACCACCTTCTCGTGCGGCAGGCCGGAGAATTCGCGCAGCGCCCACACCATCGCATCGAGCGGGTTGGTGATGCAGATGACAAAGGCGTCGGGGGCGTGGTCACGGATGCCCTCGCCCACCGCCTTCATGACCTTCAGGTTGATGCCCAGCAGGTCGTCACGGCTCATGCCGGGTTTGCGCGGCACGCCGGCGGTGACGATGCACACGTCCGCGCCCGCGATGTCGGCATAGTCGTTGGTGCCCTTGAGGCGGGCATCGAAGCCTTCCGACGGGCCGCTTTCGGCGATGTCGAGCGCCTTGCCCTGCGGGGTGCCTTCGGCGATGTCGAACAGGACGATGTCGCCGAGTTCCTTGATCGCGGCGAGATGGGCGAGCGTGCCGCCGATCTGGCCCGCGCCGATGAGGGCGATCCGGGGTCTGGCCATGGTGAAGCGTCTCCGATGGTTTCACGATGGGCTGCAGCCCTAGTCCCTCGGGGCGCGTCACGCAAGCGTCGGGCGTCAGGTCGGCGCGCCGGAGGTCGCGGCGAGTTCCACCTCGAACCCGGTGCCGGTGCCCACGAGGCACGACAGTCCCGTCGGCATCGTCACCACCAGCGACCACCGCCCGTTGCTGGCGGAGGCGTAAAGCTCCATCACAGAGGCGCCCGTGGTCAGGCCGATGGCGCGGCGCGTCTGGTCCCCGTCGCCCGCCAGCAGGTCGAGCACCTGGGCACGCGGGGCGCAGCGGAGGCTCTGGGCGGTGGCGGCGGGGATCGCTGCGATGTGCAGCGCGGCCAGGACGCAAAGGACGGCAGGTCGGATCATGGCGGCCTCCGGGGCGGGGGTGACAGGGATGCGCCGCCAAGGGTGCGCGCGGGGTGCGACCATATGGTTAACCGACCGCGCGGTGCCGCCCCATGCGCAGGCCCCCCGCCCACTGGCACCGGGCGCCAAAACCTGCATACTCGCGCGCGGAAAGACCAGTTGAGGGAAGGGTCGGGAATGATCGGATATCTGCTGCTGATCCTGGGCGTGGGCCTGTGGGTGTCGGCGCATCTGTTCAAGCGCGTGGCGCCCGCGCAGCGCGCCACGCTGGAAAACTGGATGGGCGAGGGGGCCAAGGGCGTCTTTGCGGTGCTGATTGTCGCGGGGCTGGTGCTGATGGTGCTGGGCTGGCGGGCGATCGGGCCGCTGGACTATGTGTTCCTGTGGTCGGTGCCGTCGTGGATGGGGCATCTCAACAACCTTGCGGTGCTGGTGTCGTTCTATGTCTTCGGCATCGGCATGGCCAAGGGGGCGCTGTCGCAGAAGGTCCGCCATCCGATGCTGCTGGGCGTGCTGATCTGGGCGCTGGCGCATCTGCTGGTGAACGGCGATCTGGGCGGCGTGATCCTGTTTGGCGGCATGGCGGCCTGGGCGGCGGTGTCGATCGTCCTGATCAACGCCCGCGCGCCCGGCTGGACGCCACCGGCACGCAAGCCGGGACCGCGGGACGCGGTCGCGGCGGGGATCGTGCTCGTGGTCTATGTCGTGGTGGGGCTGATCCACAGCTGGCTGGGCGTCAACCCGTTCGGGGGCGTGGCCGCATGATCGCCTATCGCCTGCTGACGGGGGACGACACGCCGGCGTTCTGTCACAAGGTGACGGCCGCACTGGAGGCCGGCTGGTCGCTGCATGGCGCGCCCGCCTACGCCTGGGACGCGGCCAACGGGGTGATGCGCTGCGCCCAGGCCGTGGTGAAGGAGGTCCCCGGCCCCTATGACCCGGAGGTGCGGCTGGGCAGCCTGTAACTGCCCGGCCAATGATCATCCGGCCGCGGATCTGCCTGCGTCTGTCACATTTCGATCACGCGGACGTGAGATTTCGCACCCGCAGCATGTCGGCCCTGTCGCCTTGCTGCGGGTGCGATTACGCGGGGGGTCCTGCTTCACCTCCTGCGGAGAAAACGCCCATGATGCGTCCCGTCGCCCCCACCGCCGCCGCGCTTGCGCTGGCCCTTCTGCCGCTGTCCGCCAACGCCCAGGATGTCACCCTGTCGTTCGGCGCGGCGCTGAGCACCGACTATCTCGTGAGCGGTCAGAGCCAGACCGGCGGCCGCCCGGCATTCCAACCCTATGTCGAGGTCGGCCTGGGCGGGTTCTACGCCGGTGTGTGGGCCTCCAACGTCCGGCTGGACCGCGACCGCACCGAGGTCGACCTCTACGCCGGGTTCCGCAATTCGGTGGGCGCGCTGAGCTATGACGTCGGATACGCGCGCTATTTCTACAACCGGTCGGGCAACTGCTGCGGCGAGGTGCTGCTGTCGCTGGGCTATGCCGCGCCGTATGGCATGACGTTCCTCGGCGATGCCGCCTATGACCCCAGCGCCGAGATCCTGACGGCCAGCGCGGGGGCGGAGTACGTCTTTCCCGCCGGCTGGAGCGTCTCGGCCGAGGTCGGGCGGGTCGAGAAGTCGCGCAATTTCTGGAACGTCGGCGTGGGCATGGCGCTGAACGAGATCACCAGCCTGGACCTGCGGGTGCATGACACCAACATCTCCAGCGCGCTGGTGGTCGGCACTGTCTCGTTCGACTTCTGATGCGCCGATCCGGCGGGGGCCGAGTCGCGCCCGCCGGATCACATTTGTGATCGCACCCCGGAAGCCTGTGATCACAAATCGGCAAAATCTGCGCCGAAAGGTCGCGAATTGCCCGCAGCCGACGATGACCCCCGGTGACACGCGTGTGAAAACCGCTATGCCTTCTGTCCAGCCGGACCGGATGCCCTTCGACGGGACCGGCCGTGCCACGAGGAGAGGACGCCATGGCCGACGTGAACCGGGGCAACCGCCCGCTTTCGCCACATCTTCAGATCTACCGGCTGCCGATGACCGCCAGGCTGTCGATCCTGTTCCGGATCACCGGGGTGGGCATGACGCTGGGCGCGTTGCTGGTGACGTGGCGGCTGATCGCGGGCGCCGTCTCGCCCGAGGCGTCGGCCACGGCGGATGCGGTGCTGACGTCCGGGCTGGGCAACCTCGTGATGCTGGGCTCGTTGTGGGCGCTGATGTTCCACGCCTGCAACGGGGTGCGCCACCTGGTCTGGGACGCGGGCTTCGGCTTCGACCTGGCGACGGCCGAGAAATCCAACATGATCGTCGTCGGCGCGTCGGTCGTGCTGACGCTTCTCGTTGTCCTGATCATCCGCTGAGGGAGGCACGCATGGCCTACAAGACCGATTACGCCCGCGTCCGTGGCCTCGGCTCCGCCCATGAGGGGGTCGGGCACTGGTGGACGCAGCGGCTGACCTCCATCGCGCTGATCGTACTGACCCCGCTGTTCGTGATCCCGTTCGGGCGCGCGCTCGGCAACGGGCACGAGGCGCTGGTGGCGACATATTCCAGCTGGGGGCACGGCTTTGTCGCCGCGGCGTTCCTTCTGGTGGGGGCGGTGCACCTGATGCACGGTTTGCAGGTGGTGATCGAGGACTATGTTCCAAATCACTCGCTGCGCACGGCCCTGCTGGTTGCCAACACGCTGTTTGGCTGGACCCTGGGCGCGGCAGGCGTCCTTGGCGTCGCCACCCTCCTGTTCTCGGCCTGAAGGAACGCGCAATGGCTGCTTACGAATACGAGACGCATGAATACGACGTGGTCGTGGTGGGAGCGGGCGGTTCGGGCCTGCGCGCGACACTGGGCATGGCCGAAGCCGGCCTGCGCACCGCCTGCGTGACCAAGGTGTTCCCGACCCGATCGCACACCGTGGCCGCGCAGGGGGGCATTGCGGCGTCCCTGGGCAACATGGGTCCCGACCACTGGCAGTGGCACATGTACGACACCGTCAAGGGGTCGGACTGGCTGGGCGACGTGGACGCGATGGAATACCTCGCGCGCGAGGCGCCGCAGGCGGTCTATGAGCTGGAGCACTATGGCGTGCCCTTCAGCCGCACCGAGGACGGCAAGATCTATCAGCGCCCCTTTGGCGGCCACACCACCGAATTCGGCGAAGGCCCCCCGGTGCAGCGCACCGCCGCCGCCGCCGACCGCACCGGCCACGCCATCCTGCACACCCTCTATGGCCAGAGCCTGAAGCAGAAGGCCGAGTTCTATATCGAGTACTTCGCCATCGACCTGATCATGTCCGAGGACGGCGCCTGCCAGGGTGTGCTGGCGTGGAAGCTGGACGACGGGAGCCTGCATGTCTTCAGCGCCAAGATGGTGGTTCTGGCGACGGGGGGCTACGGGCGGGCGTATTTCTCGGCCACCTCGGCGCACACCTGCACGGGCGATGGCGGGGGCATGGTGGCCCGCGCGGGCCTGCCGTTGCAGGACATGGAGTTCGTGCAGTTCCACCCCACAGGCATCTACGGCGCGGGCTGCCTGATCACCGAAGGCGCGCGCGGCGAGGGCGGCTACCTCACCAACTCCGAGGGTGAGCGGTTCATGGAGCGCTATGCGCCCACCTACAAGGACCTGGCGTCGCGCGACGTGGTCAGCCGCTGCATGACCATCGAGATCCGCGAGGGGCGTGGCGTGGGACCGAACAAGGACCACATCCACCTCAACCTGTCCCACCTGCCGAAGGAGGCGCTGAACCTCCGCCTGCCGGGCATCTCGGAGTCCGCGCGCATCTTTGCCGGAGTGGACGTCACCAAGGAACCGATCCCGGTGCTGCCGACGGTGCACTACAATATGGGCGGCATCCCCACCAACTACTGGGGCGAGGTGCTGAACGCCGATGCCGACAACCCCGACCGCATCGCACCCGGCCTGATGGCGGTGGGCGAGGCGGCCTGTGCGAGCGTGCACGGCGCGAACCGGCTGGGCTCGAACTCGCTGATCGATCTGGTGGTGTTCGGCCGGGCGGCGGCGATCCGCGCGGGGCAGGTGGTCGATCCCAAGGCCGCCAACCCGACGCTGAACAAGGCCAGCCTGCAAAAGGCGCTCGACCGCTTCGACCGGATGCGCCACGCCAACGGCGCCGTGCCGACGGCCGATCTGCGCCACGAGATGCAGACGACGATGCAGACCAACGCCGCCGTCTTCCGCACCTCCGAGGTGCTGGCCGAGGGGATGGAGAAGATGACCGCCGTCGCGGGCCGGATGTCCGACATCAAGGTCACCGACCGGTCGCTGATCTGGAACTCCGACCTGATGGAGACGCTGGAGCTCGACAACCTGATGCCCAACGCGCTGGCCACCATCGTCTCGGCCGAGGCGCGTCAGGAAAGCCGCGGCGCCCATGCGCACGAGGACTTCCCCGACCGCAACGATGAGGTCTGGCGCAAGCACACCCTGTCCTGGGTCGACGATACCGCCGTGCATCTGGACTACCGCCCCGTGCACACCCATCCGCTGATGGGCCACAACGAAGGCGGCATCGACCCCAAGCGCATCGCCCCCAAGGCGCGGGTGTACTGACGCCCGGCAGCCGCACCACGGCTGCCGAGCCCCACCGGGCGGGCACAATCCCGTCGGCGTCGGATCGAACGAAAGAGAGCAAGACCCATGGTTCAGCTGACACTTCCGCGCAACTCCACCATCCGCACGGGCAAGACCTGGCCCAGGCCCGAGGGCGCGGGCAACATCCGCAAGTTCCGCATCTACCGCTGGAACCCCGATGACGGGGAAAACCCGCGGGTGGACACGTATTTCGTCGATCTCGACGATTGCGGCCCGATGGTCCTGGACGCGCTGATCTGGATCAAGAGCAAGGTCGACCCCACGCTGACCTTCCGGCGGTCCTGCCGCGAGGGGATCTGCGGGTCCTGCGCGATGAACATCGACGGGTCCAACACGCTCGCGTGCATCTATGGCATGGACGAGGTGAAGGGCGATGTGGCGATCTATCCGCTGCCGCACATGCCGGTGGTCAAGGACCTGATCCCGGACCTGACGCATTTCTATGCCCAGCACGCCAGCATCATGCCCTGGCTGGAGACGCAGTCGAACACCCCCCAGAAGGAGTGGCGCCAGTCCGAGGACGACCGCGCCAAGCTCGACGGGCTTTACGAGTGCGTGATGTGCGCGTGCTGTTCGACGTCGTGCCCGTCCTACTGGTGGAACGGGGACCGGTACCTCGGGCCGGCGGCGCTGCTGCATGCCTATCGCTGGATCATCGATTCGCGCGACGAGGCGACGGGCGAGCGGCTCGACGACCTGCACGACCCGTTCAAGCTCTATCGCTGCCACACCATCATGAACTGCGCCAAGACCTGCCCCAAGGGTCTGAATCCGGCCAAGGCCATCGCGGAGATCAAGAAGCTGATGGTCGAACGCGCGCTGTGATCGGTGTGGCGGGGCGGGTTTCCATGGCCGCGGCGGCGCGATAGCATCCGCCCCGCGGGCCTGATCCCCGCCGAACCCCTGGGAGGAGCCCATGCGCCTGAGCGTGCCGATGCCGTTGCCTGTCCTGGCCCTCGTGGTCGCCTGTCTCGGCGTGCCACAGGGCGCCGCGGCGCAGGAGGTGCGCGCCACCCTGCACGGCCATGTCGACGGCACCGCCATGGTCTGGCATGTGGTCGAGATCGGCGGCGAGAGCGGCAGCTACTGGGCCGACATGGGCACGCTGCACCAGGTGACGGTGTTCGCCTTTGCCGACAATGGCGGGACCAGCGGCTTGCGCCCCGATGGAGCGCTGGAGTTCAGCCTGACCCTCGACAGTCGCGAAAGCCCGATGCGGGTGGTGGGCGCACAGGTCACGTTCTTTCCCGAGGACAGCACGCAGGCCTTTGCCGTGCCGCGCCGGGCCGAGGGGAGGGTGGACGTCGCGCTCGAGGATACCCGGATCGACGGGCGCCGGATGCACCTGCGCGGACAGCTTGCAACGCCTCTGCAACGGCTGACCGATCCGCTCAGCCAGCGCTTCGACCCCGAGGACACCATCGATATCGACGTGTCCTTCGACCTGAGCGTCGGCAGCCTCTGAGCGCGGACGGCTGTGCGGGGCCCCTTTTCCTTCCCGGCACGGGCGGCTAGTCAACCGGGATGAGCACAGCCCACCCCCCCTCCGATACCGACCGGCGCGCGCGTCGAAACGTCTGGGTCCTTGTGGCCGCGCAGGCGATTCTGGGCGCGCAGATGCCGATGATCTTTACCGTGGGGGGGCTGGCGGGGACCACGCTGGCGCCCAACCCGTGCTGGGCGACGCTGCCGATCTCGTTGATCGTGCTGGGGTCCATGATGACGGCCACGCCGCTGGCGGCGCTGATGCAGCGCCACGGGCGGCGCGTGGGCTTTGTCGTGGGCGCGCTGGG
>NZ_NHSD01000291.1 GCF_016653255.1 Rhodobaculum claviforme | reverse complement strand
ATTCGGGCTGTCGACGATCGGGCTGATCGGGCTGGGCCTCGTGCTCGGTCGCGGGATGGCGCGGGTCGGCTGGCCGGTGGCGGGGCGCACGCTGGGCGGGCTGGCGGTGCTGGCGGGGCTTGGCATGGCGGTTGCCTGACGCCCGCACACCGGCAACAGTGGTGCCACAGGAAACCGGAGGACGAGACCCATGTGCCATGTCTGTGTGACTGAGGCCGTCAAGGCCAGGATGCTGTCGCGGCGCGACCTCTTTCGCGCTTCGGCGGCGGGGGCGGTGGTTGCGGGCGGCACGATGCTGGGCGCGGCCCCGGCCGCGCTGGCGCAGGGGGCCGCGCGGGTGGTCGACCTGACGCACACCCATTCGCCCGACTTTCCGACCTTTGGCGGGGCGCCGGGGCTGAGCTTCGATCAGCAGTTCGCGTTCGACGCCGATGGCTACAACCTCAATGTGCTGACCCTTGACGAGCATACCGGCACCCACATCGATGCGCCGCTGCACTTCTCGGCGGACGGGCTGTCGGTGGACGAACTGCCGCTGTCGCAGCTGGTGGTGCCGCTGTGCGTGATCGACATCCGCGCGCGTGCCGCCGCGGACCGTGACGCGCAGGTGACGCCCGACGATCTGGCGGCGTGGATCGCGGCGCACGGGCCGATCCCCGACAACGCCTGCGTGGCGATGAACTCGGGCTGGGCGGCGCGGGTGGGCGATGCGTCGTTTCGGGGCGATGCGGAGGGGCTGCATTTTCCCGGCTTCCACATCGAGGCGACGCGGATGCTGCTGGAGGAGACGCGCGCGGCGGTGATCGCGGTGGACACGCTGTCGCTCGATCATGGGCCGTCGCCGGACTTTGCCACGCATTACGCCTGGCTGCCTGCGGGGCGCTATGGGATCGAGTGCATCGCGGGTCTGGACGATGTGCCCGCGGCGGGTGCGACGCTGGTGGTGGGGGCACCCAAGTTCCGCGGCGGCACCGGCGGCCCCGCGCGCGTTCTGGCGCTGGTATGAGCGAGAGGACCCCCCGATGATCCCCGGACAGATCCTGACCGCCGAGGGCGACATCGAGCTGAACGCGGGCCGCGAGACGCGGACCCTGCGGGTGGCCAACACCGGCGACCGACCTGTCCAGGTCGGCTCGCACTATCACTTCGCCGAGGCCAACGCCGGGCTGTCGTTCGACCGTGCGGCGGCACGGGGCATGCGCCTCGATATCGCCGCCGGGACCGCCGTGCGATTCGAGCCGGGCCAGAGCCGGGATGTGCAACTTGTCGCCTATGGCGGCGATCGGCGCATCCATGGCTTCAATCGGGCGGTGATGGGCCCCATCTGAGGGGGAATGTATCTGTCAGGGGAGGATGCGCGATGATCCGTATGACAACACCGGTGGTGATGTGGAGCGAGGCCATGGGCTTCTGGCTCAAGGTCGGACAGACCAACGCCGAGATGACGCTGCGGATGTGTCAGATCCTCGGCATGCCGCCGCTTGCGATGATGGATCGCAACCTCGCGGCACTGTGCAGGGCCGCGGCGCGACCCGCCGACGCGCCCGATCCGGCGCCGTCCGCGCCGAAGACCGGGTCAAGGCCCGCGCCGGCGGTCGCGCTTGCCCCGGAACCGGTCGCGCAGGCGCGGCGGGGGGCGACTGCGGACGCCCGGCCCGAGCCGAAGGCCTGGGAGGCGGTGACGCCCGAGCCAGGCCCTGCACCACGGCCGCAGCCGACGCCCGGGCCCGGGGTCGCAGCCGACGCATCGCCGGACCCCAAGCCGAAAGCCGCCGCGCGGCCGGCCTCCGAGGTGGACGCGAAGCGGGCGAAAAAGCCCCAACCCGCGCCGCACGCAAAGACAAGGTCCCGGCCGAAGCCCGAGGCGAAACCCGAACCGAAGGCGCAGGCGAAGCCTGTGCCGAAGGCGGAGGTGAGCCCGGGACCCTCGTCGGAACCGAAGTCCACGCCCGCGGTGGAAGCGAAGCCCGGGCCCTCGCCGGAACCGAAGTCCGCGTCCGCGACGTCGGCAAAGCCCGCGCCCGCGGCGGAGGCAAAGCCCGCGCCCGTGGCGGAAGCGAAGCCTGCGCCCTCGCCGGAACCGAAGTCCGCGCCCGTGGCGGAGGCAAAGGCCGACCCGAAGCCCGCAACCCAGGCCGCACCGCAGCCCGGCTCAAAGGCGGCGGACCGGCCCGCAACCCCCACCGGCGTGGCCAAGTCGACGCCCGTCTGACCCCTCTCCCCAATCCAGGGATCCGCCCATGCCCAGCCGCATCTCCCGCGCCGCCTATGCCGACATGTATGGCCCGACCACCGGCGACAGGGTGCGGCTGGCCGACACCGACCTCATCATCGAGGTGGAGCGGGACCTGACCGCGCTGGCCGTGGGCGCGGCGCTGAACGGCGGCAGCGGTGCCAACGCGGCCGTGTACGGCGAGGAGGTCAAGTTCGGCGGCGGCAAGGTGATCCGCGACGGCATGGGCCAGTCCCAGGCCACGCGCGAACAGGGCGCGGTGGACACCGTCATCACCAACGCGCTGATCCTGGACCACACCGGCATCTACAAGGCCGATGTGGGCCTGCGCGACGGGCGCATCCACTCGATCGGCAAGGCCGGCAATCCCGACACCCAGCCGGGCGTGAGCATCGTCATCGGCCCCGGCACCGAGGTGATCGCAGGCGAGGGGCGGATCCTGACCGCCGGTGGCATCGACGTGCACATCCACTTCATCTGCCCGCAGCAGATCGACGACGCGCTGCACTCGGGCCTGACCACGATCACCGGGGGCGGCACCGGACCCGCGCACGGCACGCTGGCGACCACCTGCACGCCGGGGCCGTGGCATCTGGGGCGGATGATGCAGGCCGCCGACGCGCTGCCGATCAACCTGGCGTTCGCGGGCAAGGGCAACGCCAGCCTGCCCGCGGCGCTGGTGGAACAGGTCAACGCCGGCGCGTTCGCGCTGAAGCTGCATGAGGACTGGGGCACCACGCCGGGCGCCATCGACTGCTGCCTGTCGGTGGCCGATGACATGGACGTGCAGGTGATGATCCACACCGACACCCTCAACGAATCGGGGTTCGTGGAGAATACGCTCGCGGCCATCGGCGGGCGCACGATCCACGCCTTCCACACCGAAGGGGCGGGGGGCGGGCACGCGCCCGACATCATCAAGGTGTGTTCGGCGCCGAACGTGATCCCGTCGTCCACCAACCCGACGATGCCCTACACCGCCAACACGATCGAGGAACACCTCGACATGCTGATGGTGTGCCACCACCTCGACAAGGCGATCCCCGAGGACGTGGCGTTTGCCGAATCCCGCATCCGGCGCGAGACGATCGCGGCCGAGGACATCCTGCACGACATGGGCGCGTTCTCGATCATGGCGTCCGACAGCCAGGCGATGGGCCGCGTGGGCGAGGTCATCATCCGCACCTGGCAGACGGCGCATAAGATGAAGCAGCAGCGCGGCCGCCTGGCGGAGGAACAGGGCGACAACGACAATTTCCGCGTGCGCCGCTACATCGCGAAATACACCATCAACCCCGCCATCGCTCACGGGCTGTCGCGCCACATCGGCAGCGTGGAGGAGGGCAAGCGCGCCGACCTGTGCCTGTGGTCGCCCGCCTTCTTCGGCGTGAAGCCCGAGATGGTGCTGATCGGCGGCACCATCGTGTGTGCGCAGATGGGCGACCCCAACGCCTCGATCCCGACGCCGCAGCCGGTCTATTCCCGGCCGATGTTCGGCGCGCTGGGCCGCTCGGTGGAACGCTCGGCGGTGATCTTCGCCTCGGCCGCCGGGGTGGCGGCGGGCATCGGCGACCGGCTGGGGCTGGCCAAGGAGGTGATTGCCGCCCAGGGGTGCCGCGGCATCGGCAAGGCCGACATGGTCCTCAACGCCGCCATGCCGCGGATCGAGGTCGATCCCGAACGCTACGAGGTGCGCGCCGATGGTGAGCTGCTGACCTGTGAGCCCGCGACCGAACTGCCGATGGCGCAACGGTATTTCCTGTTCTGATCCGCGCGCCTTGCCCTCCGGGCCGGTGTCGTCATGATGGCCCCGCCCGTCCCGAGCAGAGAGAGTGCACATGTCCCAAAGCCCCGTGATTGCCGCCGATGTACGGCGCGCCGGCGACTGGTCCGGCCGTCCCGCCGATCAGGTCACGCTGGACTATGAGGCGCGATTCCTGCGCCGCAAGCGTCTGACAGCCGACGGCGGGACGGTGTTCGTCGTCGACCTGCCCGAGACCGTCAGCCTGGAGGACGGCGACGCGCTGGTGCTCGCGGGTGGCGCCATGGTCGAGGTGAAGGCCGCCGCCGAGCCGCTGGTGGCCGTCACCGGTCCCGCGCTGACGCGGCTGGCATGGCACATCGGCAACCGCCACACCCCGTGCGAGATCGCGCCGGATCGGCTGGTGATTCGCCATGACCATGTGCTGGAGGAGATGCTGCGCGGCCTCGGCGCGACGCTGGAGGCGTTTGACGGCCCGTTCCGCCCCGAAGGTGGCGCCTATGGCCACGGCCGCACGATGGGGCATTCCCACGGCCACTCCCACGGGCACGACGAGGGCGACGGCAAGGCGCAGCGGGCGTATCTGGATGCCTCGGACCTCAGCGGGGGCGATGGCGGCGAATGACGCTGGCGGCGCGCCTGACGCTGGCGCAATGGCTCTCGCCGGCGTTTCCGGTGGGGGGATTCGCCTATTCCCAGGGGTTGGAGTGGGCCATCGCGCGGGACGAGGTCGGCACCGCTGACGCGCTGGCGGCGTGGATGGCCGACACGCTGCGCCACGGGGCCGGGCGCAACGACACGATCCTGCTGTGCCTTGCGGTGCGCGCGGGGCTGCCCGATCCGGACCTCGACGATCTGGCGCGCGCGCTGGCCCCCTCGCGCGAGCGGCTGGAGGAGACCGAGGCGCAGGGCGCGGCCTTTGCCGCCGCCGCCGTCGGGCTGGGTCTTGCGCCCGCGCCCTATCCGGTGGTGGTGGGGCGCGCGGCGCGCGGCCTCGATCTGCCGCTGGCCGAGGTCGCGGCGCTGTGGCTGCAGGCGCAGGTCACGAACCTGGTGCAGATTGCCGTGCGGCTGGTGCCCCTGGGCCAAAGCTGCGGGCAGCGCGTTCTGGCGGCGCTGCACGCCCCCATCCTGGACCTTGCGGCCGAGGCCGCCACCGCCGGGCCCGACGCGCTGGGGGGCGCTGCCTTCCGCGCCGATCTGGGCAGCATGCAGCACGAAACCATGGAGGTGCGCCTGTGCAGGACATGACCGCAACATCCGCCCCGCGGCGCCGCAGCGCCAACGGTCCGCTGAAGGTGGGCATCGGCGGCCCCGTCGGCGCGGGCAAGACCACCCTGACCGAGGCGCTGTGCAAGGCCATGCGGGCGCGCTGGTCGCTCGCGGTCATCACCAACGACATCTACACCGCCGAGGATGCGGAGTTCCTGCTGCGCGCCCAGGCGCTTCCGGCCGAGCGCATCCGCGGTGTGGAAACCGGCGGCTGCCCGCACACCGCGATCCGCGAGGATGCCTCGATCAACCTTGCCGCCGTGGCGGATCTGCGCGCCCGCCTGCCCGATCTGGATGTGGTGCTGATCGAAAGCGGGGGCGACAACCTTGCGGCGACCTTCAGCCCCGAACTCGCGGATGTGACGATCTATGTCATCGACACCGCCGCCGGTCAGGACATCCCGCGCAAGCGCGGCCCGGGGCTGACACGTTCGGACCTGCTGGTGGTCAACAAGACCGACCTGGCGCCGCATGTGGGAGTCGATCCGGTTCGGCTGGAGGCCGACGCCCGCGCGGCCCGCGGTCCGCGCCCGGTGGTCATGGCCAGCCTGCGCGCGGGTGTGGGCGTGGCCGACATCGTGGCGTTCATCGAGGAGGCGGGCGGGCTGTGATGCGCGCTCGCGCCGCCCCCGGACCGATCCCGGGACTGCCCCCCGAAATGCAAGGCGCCGCCCGGATGGGGCGGCGCATCGGTGGACCGGAGCAGTGAGGATCAGCGCGGGCCGATCATCATCACCATCTGGCGGCCTTCCATCTTGGGCATGTTCTCGATCTTGCCCAGCTCGGCCACGTCGGCGGCCACCCGGTTGAGCAGCTCGAGCCCCAGCTGCTGGTGCGCCATCTCGCGGCCGCGGAACCGCAGGGTCACCTTGACCTTGTCGCCCCCCTCCAGGAACTTGATGACGCTGCGCATCTTGACGTCGTAGTCATGGGTGTCGGTGCCGGGGCGGAACTTGATTTCCTTGACCTCGATGACCTTCTGCTTCTTGCGGGCTTCGGCCTCGCGCTTCTGCTGGTCATACTTGAACTTGCCGAAGTCCATGATCTTGCACACCGGCGGAGCGGCGTTCGGCGAGATCTCGACCAGGTCGAGGCCGGCTTCCTCGGCGAGGGCCATGCCACGGGCCGGGGTCACGCCCCCGATGTTCTCGCCCTCCGCTCCGATCAGGCGGATTTCCGGTGCGCGAATCTTCTCGTTGACGCGCGGGCCGGTGTCGCGGGGGGGCGGCGCGTTGTGGGGGC
>NZ_NHSD01000290.1 GCF_016653255.1 Rhodobaculum claviforme | reverse complement strand
GGTGGGTGGGCGGGAGCGACGCCGCCGGGGCGCGCTGCCCGCCCGTCCCCGGCCCGGATCAGTCGGCGCCCTTGTAGATGTCCACCAGCTTGCCCAGCATCGCCAGCGCCTCGTCGCGCGGGCGCTGGAAGGTGTTGCGCCCGATGATGGAGCCGTTGCCGCCGCCGTCGCGGATCGCGCGGGCATCGTCATAGACGCTGTTCTCGCCCTTCTTGGCCCCGCCCGAGAACACCACGATGCGCCGGCCGTTGAACGCCGCCTGCATGCAGTGGCGCACGCGCGCGGTCTGGCTGGCCACGTCGATGCCCTGCGCCTCGTAGACCTTTTTCGCCTCGCCCAGTTCCAGATGGTCGGTGGACAGCTTGATCTTGATGATGTGCGCGCCCAGCAGCGCCGCGATCTGGGCGGCGTAGGCGGCGATGTCGATGGCCGTCTCGCCGTCCTTGGACACCGCCTCGCCGCGCGGATAGGACCAGATCACGGTGGGGATGCCCTTGGCGGCGGCCTCCTCGCGCAGCGCGCTGATCTCCTCGAACATGTCGATGGCCATGTCCGAGCCGGGATAGATGGTGAAGCCGATGGCCGCGCAGCCCAGCCGCAACGCATCATCGACCGACGCGGTGACCGCCTGGTTCTTGCCCGCGGTGTCCGACATCAGCGAATTGGCGCTGTTGGCCTTCAGGATCGTCGGGATCTGTCCGGCAAAGGTATCCGCGCCCGCCTCCAGCATCCCCAGCGGCGCGGCATAGGCGTTCAGCCCGGCATCGATGGCCATCTGGTAGTGATAGTGCGGGTCATACGCCTCGGGGTTGGCGGCAAAGCTGCGGGCGGGGCCGTGCTCGAATCCCTGGTCCACCGGCAGGATCACCATCTTGCCGGTGCCGCGCAGCCGCCCCTCCATCAGCATGCGGCACAGGTTGCCCTTCACGCCGGGATTGTCGCCTTCGTAGTTGTCGAGGATGCGCTTGACGGTGCGGGTGGCTTTCATCGCGGTGCTCCTGTTCGTGCCGATGTCTGGCCGCGGGTTTAGGGGGGTGCTGCGCGTCGCGCAATGCTTCCGGGGCGCCGCGGGCGGGATCGCGCGTGTTTTCCACGGCGCTGCCCGCGCGACCGGCGGCCAATGCCCGTGACGGCCCCGCGCCACGTCCCGGCCCTCAAGGGGCCTGCCCGCGCGCCCTGCGACGTGCTAGATCCCTCGCCATGCCCGCGTTGTGCCGTGACTGCCTCGTGACCCTGCCCGCCGCCGCCGCGCGCTGTCCGGCGTGCGGGCGCCCGCGTGTGCTCGCACATCCCGAGCTGTTCGCGCTGTCGATCGCCCATGTCGACTGCGACGCCTTCTACGCCAGCGTGGAAAAACGCGACGCGCCCGACCTGCGGACCCGTCCGGTGATCGTGGGCGGGGGACGGCGGGGGGTGGTGTCGGCGGCGTGCTACATCGCGCGCATCCACGGCGTGCGCTCGGCCATGCCGATGTTTCAGGCGCTGCGGCTGTGCCCCGATGCCGCCGTGATCGCGCCGCGCCACGACCGCTACGCCGCCGTCAGCCGCGCCATCCGCGCGCGGATGGAGGCGCTGACCCCCGCGGTGGAGCCGCTGTCGCTGGACGAGGCGTTTCTGGACCTCACCGGCACCGCGCGGCTGCATGGCGCGCCGCCTGCGGTGCTGCTCGCGCGGCTGGTGCGCGACATCGAGGCCGAGGTCGGCGTCACTGCCTCGGTCGGGCTCAGCCACAACAAGTTCCTGGCCAAGATCGCGTCGGACCTGGACAAGCCGCGGGGGTTTTCCGTCGTCGGCCGGGCCGAGACCGAGGCGTTCCTGCGCGACCGTCCCGTCGGTGTGATCTGGGGCGTGGGCGCGGCGGCCCAGGCGGGCCTGTCGGCCGCCGGGATCCACCGCATCAGCGATCTGTTGCGCTGGGACGAGGCCGCCCTCGTGGCCCGCTTCGGGGCGCAGGGGGCGCGGCTGTGGCGGCTTGCGCGCGGCATCGACGCGCGGCCGGTGTCGGCGGATGCGCCGGTCAAGTCGATCTCCAACGAGACCACCTTTGGCGAGGACATCGCCGCGCCGGAGCTGCTGGGGGCGCATCTGTGGCGGCTGTCGGAAAAGGTCGCGGACCGGGCCAAGGCGCACGGACTGGCCGGGCGCGTGGTGACGCTCAAGCTCAAGCGTGCGGACTTTCGCCTGCTGACGCGGCGCAGCAGCCTGCGCGAGCCGACACAGATGGCCGATGCGATCTGGCGCGCGGCCGATCCGTTGCTGGCGGCCGAAGCCCCGCGCGCGCCGTTCCGGCTGATCGGGGTGGGGCTGTCGGATCTGGGTCCTGCGGGGGCGGCGGACCGCACCGGGGATCTGCTGGACGCGCAGCACGCGCGCCGCGCCGCGGCCGAGCGGGCAACCGACGCCATCCGCGCGCGGTTCGGCGCGGGGGCGATCCTGCGCGGCCGCGCGCTGGGGCCGGGTGACGGGGCCGGCTGAATTGGTCCGGGTGACTGGGCCGCCTGACGGGCCGGGTAACGGGGCCGCGTGGCCGGGGCCGGGCGACCGGCTTCGGCGCGCGGGGGGCTTGCGCCATCGCCCCGTGCGGATCATGGAGCCATGGGGCCCTTGACGCCCCGGGGGGAGGGGTGATGCAGATCCACGACGCCACGCCCGATGCGATCCGTGCCTTTGCCGCGGTCCTGCCGCCGGGGCGGGGGCTGCTGGGCATCGATCCGGGCACGCAGACGCTGGGGGTGGCGGTCTCGGACCGGCGGCGCGGCGTGGCCACCGCGCTGGAGACGGTGCGGCGGCGCAAGTTCAGCCTCGACGCCGCGCGCCTGCTGGAGATCGCCCACGCGCGCGATCTGTGCGGGATCGTGCTGGGCCTGCCGCGCAACATGGATGGATCGGAGGGGCCGCGCGCCCAGTCGGCGCGGGCCTTCGCGCGCAACCTGTCGGCGCTGACCGACCTGCCGATCGCGCTGTGGGACGAGCGGCTGTCCACCGTCGCCGCCGAGCGCACGCTGCTGGAGGCGGATACATCCCGAAAACGTCGCGCCGAGGTCATCGACGCCGTCGCCGCCGGGTATATCTTGCAAGGACTGCTGGACCGTCTGGGCCATATCGAGGGAGCCGCGCGTGAGCGATGACATCTGGAAACGCGCCGAGGCCGAGAGCCCCTGCACCAAGGTCTGCGTGATTCACCCGCAGGCGCGGCTGTGCACCGGCTGCCTGCGCACCATCGACGAGATCACCGCCTGGTCGCGGATGACCCCCGAGGACCGCCGCGCCGTCATGGCGGCGCTGCCGTCGCGCGCGGGGCTGCTGGCGCAACGGCGCGGCGGCCGGGCCGCCCGGCTGGGCCGCGACGCGGGCTGACGGCGGGCGCAACCACAGCGCATCGCGGGCGGGCGTCGGTGTCCGCGCAGCCGGACGCGCAGCGCCGGTCTGGGCCCGCGCGCACCGGCGTGCCCTTGACGGGGCGGCCCCGGGGACGCACCTATCGCCCAGCCAAACATGCAACGAGAGGACACCGAATGGCCTTCAACCTTCCCGATCTTCCCTACGCCCACGACGCGCTCGCCGATCTGGGCATGTCGCGCGAGACGCTGGAGTACCACCACGACATCCACCACAAGGCCTATGTCGACAACGGCAGCAAGCTGATCGCGGGGACCGAGTGGGAGGGCAAGTCCCTGGAGGAGATCGTCGCGGGCACCTATCAGGCCGGCGCGGTGGCCCAGTCGGGCATCTTCAACAACGCCTCCCAGCACTGGAACCACAACCAGTTCTGGGAATGGATGGCCCCGGGCGAGAAGAAGATGCCGGGCGCGCTGGAAGCCGCCCTGACCGAGGCGTTCGGCTCGGTCGCCAAGTTCAAGGAAGACTTTGCCGCCGCCGGGGCGGGTCAGTTCGGCTCGGGCTGGGCGTGGCTGGTCAAGGACACCGACGGCAGCCTGAAGATCACCAAGACCGAGAACGGCGTGAACCCGCTGTGCTTCGGGCAGACCGCGCTGCTGGGCTGTGACGTGTGGGAGCACTCCTACTACATCGACTTCCGCAACAAGCGGCCCGCGTACCTTACGAACTTCCTCGAGAAGCTGGTGAACTGGGAGGCCGTCGCCGCCCGTCTGTGACGGCCCGACGCCCCGCAGCCATCCCCGCGCCGCGCCCCCCCGGGTGCGGCGCGCTTGCATTCGGGGGGCGGTTTTCCGCCGGTTCGGGGCCCGCGCCCTTTGGCGGGGCGGGGGGCGTGCGCATATCGGTGGGGAACGGGACCGCGGCAGGCAAAGGGAGATTGCGATGGCGCTTCTGGCGAAGGGAACATGGGTGCTGCTGGCAGATGGCGAAAAGGCCCTGATCTGCGAGAACACCGGCACGCCACGCGCACCGCGGCTGCGCCTGCATGCCAAGATGGCGCAGGAGGTGATCGCCAACCGCGACCAGGTCACGGACCGGCCGGGGCGGATGCCCGACCCGGGCCACAACCAGCGCTCGGCGATGGAGGCGACCGACCACGCCCGCATCTCCAAGGAGCAGTTCGCGGCCGATGTGGCCGAGCGGCTGAACCGGCTGGCGGGCAAGGTGGACATCGACCGGTTGGTGGTGGTCGCCGCGCCGCAGATCCTGTCGGTGCTGCGCGACCGCATCGACCCGGACCTGCGGGCCCGGGTGATGGCGGAGCTGCCCAAGACCCTGACCCAGCACCCGCTGTCGCAGCTTGGCGGCAAGGTGGCCGAGCTGATCGACCGCCTGTGACGGCGTGGGGGCGCGGCGGGTCAGTACCCGCCGCCGTCCCCGCCGCTGTCGCGGTCGCGCGTGGCGTCGAAGGCGGCCTGTTGCGCAGGCGAGGCCTCGGACTGGTGGCGGGCCTTCCAGTCGTCATAGGGCATGCCGTAGATCGCCTCGCGTGCCGCCGCGCGGTCGAGGGGGATGCCGCGCACCTCCGCCTCCTCTTCGTACCAGCGGCTGAGGCAGTTGCGGCAGAACCCGGTCAGGGCCATCATGTCGATGTTCTGCACGTCGGGGCGTGCGCGCAGATGCGCCACGAGGCGGCGAAAGGCGGCGGCCTCCAGGGCTTCGCGGGTGGCGGGGTCGGCGGGGATGTCGGGCATGTCGGGGTCCTGTGATCTGTGGTGCGGGACTGGGGACCGGGGACTGGGCCCGGGGACGCGGCGCGGAAACCCCGGACGGTCATCGGATTTTCACGCCCTGTGCGGTTGCGGCCCGGCGGGGTTGCGGCCCATAACGTATACGAACATCCCTTTTGGAGGAAACCCCATGCGCCGAATGCGCTGCGTCAAGATCGTGGCCACGCTTGGCCCGGCCTCGAACGACTACGACACCATCCGCGCGCTGTTCGAGGCCGGCGCCGACGTGTTCCGCCTGAACATGAGCCACGGCAGCCATGACGAGCTGGCCGCCCGCCACGCGCTGGTGCGCAAGGTGGAGGCCGATCTGGGCAAGCCCGTCGCGATCCTGGCCGACCTGCAGGGGCCCAAGCTGCGGGTGGGGACGTTCGCCAACGGTGCGGTGGACCTGGAGGAGGGGGGGGCGCTGCGCCTCGACCTCGATCCCACGCCGGGCGACAGCCACCGGGTGTGCCTGCCGCATCCCGAGATCTTTGCGGCCCTCAAGCCCGGCGCGGCCCTGCTGCTCAACGACGGCAAGATCCGCCTGCGGGTGACCGACTGCGGCCCCGACTTTGCCGAGACCGAGGTGCGGGTGGGTGGCACGCTGTCGGACCGCAAGGGCGTGAACGTGCCCGACGCGGTGCTGCCGGTGACCGCGCTGTCGGAGAAGGACCGCGCCGATCTGGACTTCGCCTGCGAGCTGGGCGTGGACTGGCTGGCGCTGTCGTTCGTGCAGCGCGCCGCCGACGTGGAGGAGGCCCGCACCCGCGCCGCCGGCCGCGCCGCCATCCTCGCCAAGATCGAGAAGCCCGCCGCGGTCGAATGCTTCGACGAGATCCTGGAGGCCTCGGACGGGATCATGATCGCGCGTGGCGATCTGGGGGTGGAGCTGCCGGTGCAGGCGGTCCCGCCCATCCAGAAGCGCCTGATCCGGCGGTGCCGCGCGGCGGCCAAGCCGGTGATCGTGGCCACCCAGATGCTGGAGAGCATGATCACCAGCCCCATCCCCACCCGGGCCGAGGTCTCGGACGTCGCCACCGCCATCTACGAGGGCGCCGACGCGGTGATGCTGTCGGCGGAATCGGCCGCCGGCAGCTATCCGGTGGAGGCGGTGGGCACCATGAACGCGGTCGCCATCGAGGTGGAGGGCGACCCCAACTACCGCTCCATCATCGACGCCTCGCGCGCGGTGCCGCAGCGCACCGTGGCCGACGGCATCGTCGCCGCCGCGCGCCAGATCGCGGAAACCAGCGATATCCGCGCGATCTGCTGCTACACCGAATCCGGCCACACCGTCCGGCTGGTGGCGCGCGAGCGTCCCGCCGTGCCGATCATCGCCATGACCTCGGTGGAGGCGGTGGCGCGGCGGCTGTGCCTGAGCTGGGGCTGCCACACGCTGATCACCGACGGGCCGATGACGTCGTTCACCACCGCCGTCCTCAGCGCCGTGCGCGCGGCGCGGCGCGACGGCTTCGCCGGGCCCGAGGATCAGATCGTGGTCACCGCCGGGCTGCCCTTCAACGTGCCCGGATCGACCAACATCCTGCGGGTGACGCGCTGCGACGAACGCTACATCCAGCGCGCCGATCCCGCCCCGGCGTGATGGCGGGCCGTCCGATCGGGGCCCTTGCGCCCGCAGCCCCGGGCGGCTATCGGAGCACACTCAAATCCCCGCGCGGCCGGCCCGAGTGGCATGCCGAGTCGCGCGACTGACGGCAAAGGAGACCGAAATGCCCAAGATGAAGACCAAGGCGAGCGCGAAGAAGCGCTTCAAGGTCACGGCCACCGGCAAGGTACTGGCGGCCCAGGCCGGCAAGCGGCACGGCATGATCAAGCGGACGTCGAAATTCATCCGGACCGCGCGGGGCACCTCCGCGCTGTCGGATGCCGACGCCCGCATCGTCAAGAAATACATGCCCTACGACCGCTGAGGAGGCACACACATGTCCCGCGTCACATCCGGCAAGGTCACCCACGCCCGCCATCGCAAGGTCGTCAAGGCCGCCAAGGGCTACTACGGGGCCCGCTCGCGCAACTTCCGCACCGCCACCCAGGCGGTGGACAAGGCCAACCAGTACGCCACCCGCGACCGCAAGGTCCGCAAGCGCAACTTCCGCGCCCTGTGGATCCAGCGGATCAACGCGGCGGTGCGCGAGATCGATCCCGGCCTGACCTATTCGCGCTTCATCCACGGCCTCGCCCTTGCGGGGATCGAGGTGGACCGCAAGGTGCTGGCCGATCTGGCCGTGCATGAACCCGCCGCCTTCGGCCAGATCGTGAGCCAGGCGCGCGCGGCGATGCCCGCCTGATCCGACCCGACCAGGGTTGAGCACATGCAAAAGGGGCGCGGCCGATGGCCAGCGCCCCTTTTTCGTTGCGGTCCCGCACCGCCTGCCCCCTCAACACATCCGTCCGATCGCACGTGCCCCGGGGCCGGCGCGCGGCCCGGCCGGCGGGCGGGGGTGGGTGGGAGCCCGCTGGACGGGGCGCGCGTCGGCCCCGTCCCCGGCCGGGGGCTTCAGATCGCCGCCGCCCGCATCTCGTCGATGTAGATCTCGCGCAGGCGCCTGGACAACGGGCCGGGCGTGCCCTGGCCCACGGGCTGGCCGTCGATCTCCACCACCGGCATCACGAAGGCCGAGGCGGAGGTGACAAAGGCCTCGTCCGCGGCCTTCGCCTCGGCCAGCGAGAAGGGGCGCTCCTCCACCGTCATCTGGACCTCGCGCGCCATCCGCAGGACGGCGGCGCGGGTGATGCCGTGCAGGATCTCGGTCCCCAGATGGCGGGTGACGATGCGGTTGCCCGACACGATCCAGGCGTTGTTCGAGGTGCCCTCGGTCACGAAATCGTCCTGCACCATCCAGGCATCATCCGCACCGGCCTTCTTGGCCACCATCTTGCCCATCGACGGATACAGCAGCTGCACCGTCTTGATGTCGCGCCGGCCCCACCGCAGGTCGGGGATGGAGACGATCTTGATCCCCGTCTTCGCCGTCGGCTTCTCGATCAGGGGCATGGACTGGGTGAACAGCACGATCGTCGGCGTGGCGTCCACCGGAAAGGCGAAATCGCGGTCGGCCGCGCCGCGGGTGATCTGCAGATAGACCATGCCCTCGGTGATGGCGTTGCGGGTGACCAGTTCGCGGTGGATCTCCAGCAACTCGTCGCGGGTCACCGGGTTGGCCATCTCCAGCTCGCCCAGCGACCGCTCCAGCCGCTTCGCGTGGCCGTCGAAGTCCACCAGCTTGCCGTCCAGCACCGAGGTCACCTCGTAGACGCCGTCGGCGAACAGGAAGCCGCGGTCGAACACCGACACACGGGCCTCTTCCTCGGGCAGGTACTCTCCGTTGACATAGACGGTGCGGCTCATGGGTGGGCTCCTTGGCGGGTCGGGGGTGAGATGAGAGATAGCGGGGTCGGGTGGCGCGGCCAGGAACGGCTCAGCCCCACAGCGCGGCCTCGGGGGGGTGGACGCCGGCGGTGTCGAACGCCAGCGCGGGATCGCGGTCCTCGGCCAGCAGCAGCGGGCCGTCGAGGTCGGTGAACGCAGCACCCTGCGCCACCAGCACCGCCGGCGCCATCGCGAGGCTGGAGCCGATCATGCAGCCGACCATGATGCCGTACCCCTCGGCGCGGGCGGCATCGCGCAGGGCCAGCGCCTCGGTCAGGCCGCCGGTCTTGTCGAGCTTGATGTTAACCATGTCGTACTTGCCACGCAGCGCGGGCAGGCTGGCGCGGTCGTGGCAGGCCTCGTCGGCGCAGACGGGCAGGGGGCGGGCGATCTCGCCCAGCATGCCGTCGTCACCGGCGGGCAGGGGCTGTTCGACCATCGCGACACCCAGACGCAGCAGATGCGGCGCAAGGTCGGCATAGACCTCCGCCGTCCAACCCTCGTTGGCGTCCACGATGATCCGCGCGTCCCGGGCGCCCGCGCGCACCGCCTCCAGCCGGGGCATGTCGTCGGGGGTGCCGAGCTTGATCTTCAGCAGCGGGCGGTGGGCGTTCTTCTGGGCCGCCGCGCGCATGTTCTCGGGTGTGTCGAGCGACAGGGTATAGGCGGTGACCTCGGGGCGTGGTGCGGGCAGGCCGGCGAGCTGCCACACGCGGTGGCCGGTCGCCTTGGCCTCCAGGTCCCACAGCGCGCAGTCGACGGCGTTGCGCGCAGCCCCGGCGGGCAGCGCGTCTTGCAGCGCCGCCCGGGTCAGCGGCGCGCCCAGCCCGTTGATCTGGGCGGCCACGCTGTCGAGGCTCTCGCCATACCGCGCATAGGGCACGCACTCGCCGCGCCCGGCATGGGGGCCGTCGGTGACGGTGACGGTCAGAACCTGCGCCTCGGTCCGCGATCCGCGTGCGATGGTGAAGACCTGCGCCAGGCGGAACGTCTCGGGGGTGACGGTGATCTGCATGGGATCACACCGCCGCCAGCGCATCCACGAGGCGCGCGGGCCCGTGGCGCACCGGGTCCACCGTCGGCAGGCCCAGGCGCGCCTCCACCTCGGCGCAATAGGCGTCGGCATCGGCGGGCGTCATGGCGTGGGTGTTGACCGACACGCCGACCACAACACAGGCGGGGTTGGCCACGCGCGCCATCGCCAGCGCGGTGTCGCGCAGATCCTCGAGGCTGGGCAGGCTGTAGCCCGGCAGGCCGCGCATGTGGGTGCGCGTGGGTTCATGGCACAGCACCAGCGCGTCGGGCTGCCCGCCGTGGATCAGCGCCAGCGTGACGCCGGAATACGAGACATGAAACAGCGAGCCCTGACCCTCGATCAGATCCCAGTGGTCGGGCTCGTTGTCGGGCGTCAGCCACTCGATCGAGCCCGCCATGAAGTCCGCGATCACCGCGTCCAGCGGGACGCCGTCGCCGGTGATCAGGATCCCGGTCTGCCCGGTGGCGCGGAAGCTGGCCTTCATGCCGCGCTCGCGCATCACGCGTTCCATCGCGATGGCGGTGTACATCTTGCCCACCGAACAGTCGGTGCCCACGGCGAGCATGCGCTTGCCGGTACGCTTCACCCCGTCGGCGATGGGGTATTTGACCGACGGCACCCGCACGTCATGCAGGGTGCGGCCGGTGGCGCGGGCGACGGCCGCGAGGTCTTCCTCGTCGCGCAGCAGGTTGTGCAGGCCCGAGGCGAGGTCGAAGCCCTCCTCCAGCGCCTGCACCAGAACCTTCTTCCAGGCCTGGCTGATCATGCCGCCGCGGTTGGCCACGCCGATCACGAGGGTCTTGACGCCCGCCTCCTTGGCCTCGGCCAGCGTCATGTCCGGCAGACCCATGTCGGCGCGACACCCCTCCAGCCGGAACTGGCCCACGGCGAATTCGGGGCGCCAGTCGCGGATGCCCTGCGCGACCTTGGCCGCCAGCGCGTCGGGCGCATCGCCGAGGAACAGGAGATAGGGTGTCTGGATCGACATGGACGGCCTCCGGATGAAATGGCGGGTGGGTTCGGATCGTTCGGGTGATCCTGCCCGGTTCGCGGGCGAATGTGGTGGACAAATGCGGGGACGCGCAAGGGGGTGCGCCCGTGCTGGTGCGCCAGTGGGGCGCGATGCGCAAGATTTTCCCGCCCGCCATGCCCGCTTCCGCGCCGCCCGGCGCATTGCAAAACCGCGCCGGGCTGTGCATATCGCACGGCGACAGTGGGTCGGAGGGGCGCGTGAACTACCTGGAATTCGAAAAGCCGCTGGCCGAGATCGAGGGCAAGGCCGAGGAGCTGCGCAGGCTTGCGCGCGCCACCCCCGAGATGGACGTTGAGCGTGAGGCTGCAGCCCTCGACCGCAAGGCCGAGGCGCTGCTCAAGGACCTCTACAAGGGGCTGAGCCCGTGGCGGAAGTGCCAGGTCGCCCGCCACCCCGACCGTCCGCACTGCAAGGACTACATCGAGGCGCTGTTTTCCGAGTTCACGCCACTGGCGGGCGATCGCAACTTTGCCGACGATCAGGCCATCATGGGCGGGCTTGCGCGCATCGACGACCGCGCGGTCGTGGTGATCGGTCAGGAAAAGGGCCACGACACCCGCTCGCGGCTGGAGCGCAACTTCGGCATGGCCCGCCCCGAGGGGTATCGCAAGGCGATCCGGCTGATGGATCTGGCGCACCGCTTCAACCTGCCGGTGGTGACGCTGGTGGACACCCCCGGCGCCTATCCCGGCAAGGGCGCCGAGGAGCGCGGGCAGGCCGAGGCCATCGCCCGCTGCACCCAGAAATGCCTGGAGATCGGCGTGCCGCTGGTCTCGGTCGTGATCGGCGAGGGCGGATCGGGCGGGGCGGTGGCGCTGGCCACGGCCAACCGCATCGCGATGCTGGAACACTCGGTCTATTCGGTGATCAGCCCCGAGGGCTGCGCCTCGATCCTGTGGAAGGACGCCGAGAAGATGCGCGAGGCCGCCGAGGCGTTGCGCCTGACGGCGCAGGATCTGTCGAAGCTGGGCGTGATCGACCGCATCATTCCCGAACCGATGGGCGGGGCACAGCGCGACCGGGCGCAGACGATCGCGGCGGTGGGGACCGCGATCCGCGCCATGCTCAACGAGTTGTCGGGCCGCAAGCCCGCGGCGCTGGTGGCCGACCGTCGGCGCAAGTTCCTGTCGATGGGGGCCAAGGGGCTGGCGGCCTAGGCCGCAGCCCGCCGCCGCAGAGGGGCTCAGAGGGGCTCAG
>NZ_NHSD01000289.1 GCF_016653255.1 Rhodobaculum claviforme | reverse complement strand
GTCGGGCCTGCGGGCCGGGCGCTGCGGGCGGTCATCCGGTGCCTCACGGGTTGGGGTTGAGGCGGGGATCCTCGCCGGAATCGCCGGACGGCGCCTTGATGCAGGTCAACGGCGCGGCCGTTGCAGCGGCCGTGCCGCCAGATCCGTCCACCGCCAACCGTCCACGGCCCACCATCCACCGTCCACCGTTCACCGCCCGCAGGCTTGCCGGTCGGTGCCAGCCCGCGCAAGCGCGGCTCGGGCGGCCGCGCAGGCCGGGGCGGGGGGCGGGGCGGGCCACCGGCTTGAACGTCCCGGCCACACCCGGAGGGTGGCGTGGCGATGGCCGGCGGCAGCCGCCCTCAGCTGTCGATCACCGTCCCGGCCGAACCGGCGCGGGCCAGCGCAAGGGTGGCGATGGCGGTGTCCTGCACGCCCGTGCCGGTGAGGTCGGCAAAGGTGATCGCCTGCGGGTCGCGGCGGCCCGGCGCGGTGCCCGACAGCACCGCGCCCAGCTCGGGAAACGCCGCGTCCGGCGCGACGGCCCCGGCGGCGATGGCGGCGCGAAGCTCGCCCATGGCGCGGGCCTGTGACAGCCGGTCGGGGACGTAGCTGGCGCGCGCGAACAGTGCCGGGTCCACCTCGGTCTTGCCGGGCTGGTCGGCGCCCATGGCGGTGACGTGCTGGCCCGGACGCAGCCAGTCCGCGCGCAGGATCGGCGCGGTGGCGGGGGTGGTGGTGACCACGATGTCGGCCTGCGCGACCGCGGTCCTTGCGTCCGCCTCGGGCCGAACGGGCAGGCCCAGCTGCGCGCTGGCCTCGGTGGCCATGGCGGCAGCGCGGGCGGGATCGCGCGCCCAGACCACGGCGCGCGCCAGCGGCCGCACCAGCGCCAGCGCGCGCAACTGCAACCGCGCCTGGACCCCCGCACCCAGGATGCAGGCCGTCGCCGCATCGGCCCGTGCCAGCGCCCGCGCCGCCACCGCCCCGGCCGCCGCGGTCCGCAAGTCGGTCAGGTAGCCATTGTCCAGCAGCAGCGCCTGCACCTGCCCGGTGCGCGCCGACAGCACCATCATCAGCCCCGAGGTCGACGGCAGCCCCAGGCGCGGGTTGTCGAAGAACCCCGGGCTGACCTTGATCGCGAACCCCTCCAGGCCGGGGACATGGGCGGTCTTGATGTCGACCTCGCCGTTGACGTCCTCGAGGTGCATCGACAGCACCGGCGGCATCACCACCCCCCCAGCCGCCAGCTGGCGAAAGGCCGCGTCGATGGCGTCCACCAGCCCGAGGTCGAGGTCGATGACCCCGCGCAACTGCGCCTCGGTCAGGATGCGGATGGCGGGCATGGGGGGATGGTCTCCTGTTCGGGGGTGTTTTCGGGGATGTCTTCGGGGCTGGCGTGGGCGTCGTGACCGGCGATGATGCGGGCGTGGAGCGCCATGTCGATGTTGGCGCCCGTCAGCGGCACCAGCACCGGGCCGCGCACAGTGATGCGCCCGGCCAGAAGGGCGGCAACCCCCACCGCGCCGCCGCCTTCGACGATCTGGCGCTCGTGGTGATAGAGGTGGCGGATACCGGCGGCGATCTCGGCCTCCGACAGCAGGATCACGTCGTCGATCAGCGCGCGCACGGCGTCCAGTGTGTGGCGGTTGTCCAGCCCGATGCCGCCGCCCAGCGAATCGGCCAGCGTCGGCGCCTCGGTCACCGCGACGGGGTGGCCCGCGCGCAGGCTCGCGGCCATGGCCGCACCGCGCCGCATCGACACGCCGATGGCGCGGATGCCGGGGTTGAGGGCCTTCATCGCCGTGGCCACCCCCGCAAACAGCCCGCCGCCCGACAGCGGGATCAGCACCGCCGCGGCGTCGGGGACATCCTCGGCCATCTCCAGGCCCAGGGTGCCCTGGCCGGCGATGACGTCCGGGTGGTCGAAGGGGGGGATCAGCGCGAGGCCGGCCTCGGCGGCCAGCCGCGCGGCCTCGGCCTGGGCGTCGTCCTGGCTGTGGCCGATCACGCGGACCTCGGCGCCCAGCGCGCGCACGGCGGCGCGCTTGTTTTCCGGCACCAGATGAGACAGGCACACCACCGCCCGCAGCCCCCGCGCCCGCGCGGCATGCGCCAGCGCCCGCCCGTGGTTGCCGGTGGAGGCCGTGACGACCCCGGGCGTGCCCGCCGGCAGGCGCGCGACCGCGTTGGTCGCCCCGCGCAGCTTGAAGGCGCCGGTGATCTGCTGGTGTTCGTGCGTCAGCCAGACCGGCGCACCGACCCGCACCGACAGCGCCTCCGACGGAGCGGCAAAGCTGCGCCGCACCTGCGGGGCGATGCGCGCCCGCGCCGCCAGGATATCGGCCACGGTCATCGCGACGGCCCGGGCGGGCGCGCCCTCACACCACCAGCACCGGACAGCGCGCCAGCCCCGTGACCTTGTGCGACACCGATCCCAGCAGATAGCTTTCGATGGAGCCGAGGCCGCGGCTGCCGAGCACGATCAGATCGACCTCCTTGTCTTCGGCCATGCGGATGATGGTGCGCGCGGGCTGGCCTGCCTTGACGAAGGCGCGCACGCGGGTGGCCCCGGCATCGATCGCCATGCGCTTGGCGTAGTCGGCCACCTCGCGGGCGTATTCGCGCATCGCGGTGTCGGTGTTGCCCGGCATGTCCTGCGGACGCACCATGGAGAACGACGCCTCCAGCATGGAATGGTGGCGGTACACGGTCAGGATCAGCACCTCCCCCTCGGTCAGCCGTGCCAGCTCGACGGCCCTGGCCAGCGCCTCCTCGGCGTTGTTGGATCCGTCGAAGGGCACGAGGATCTTCTGGAACACGGTCATCGCCCCCCTTCAGCGGAACGCCAGGTCGCGCAGGAACAGCGCGATCTGCGGAAAGAAGATCAGCAGCACCGAGACGGTGAGCAGGATCGCGATGAACGGCGGCGTGCCGCGGATGACCTCCCAGTAGGGGCGCTTGAACACCGCGATGGCGGTGAAGATGTCACAGCCGAACGGCGGCGTGGCCGAGCCGATGGCCACCTGCAGCACCACGATGGCCCCCACATGCACCGGATCGAGGCCGACCGCGTTCACGACGGGGGCAAAGATCGGCACCAGCACCAGGATCACCACGATGGGATCGACGAACATGCAGCCGATGAAGAACGCAAGGGAGATCACGAACAGCACGCCGATGGGGCCCATGTCGTCGATACCGACGGCGCCCAGAACCTCCTGCGGGACCTGCGCGAACGAGATCACCCAGGAAAACGCCGCCCCCGCGCCGACCAGGATGAACACCACCGCCGTGATCAGCCCGGTCGACCGCGCGGTGGCGATCAGACCCTTCAGGTCCAGCGTGCGGAAGACGATCATCTCCAGGATCAGCGCATAGAGGACGCAGGCCGCCGCCGCCTCGGTCGGCGAGAAGATGCCGCCATAGATGCCCCCGATGATGATGATCGGAAAGCCCAGCGGCCACAGCGCCCGCAGCACCGCCCGCCCGCGCTCGGACCACGGCGTGACGGGTTCCGTCGGCACCCCCATGCGGATCGCATAGATCCAGGCATAGATCGAGAACAGCACGAGGATCAGCAGCCCCGGCCCGATACCCGCGATGAACAGCTCGGCGATCGAGGTGTTGGAGATCACGCCATAGATGATCATCCCGATCGACGGCGGGATCAGGAACGCGATGTCCGAGGCGTTCACGATCAGCGCCAGCGTGAAGCTGTCCTTGTAGCCCGCCTTGAGCATGCGCGGGCGCAGCGGCGAGCCGATGGCCACCACGGTGGCCTGCGTGGAGCCCGACACCGCCCCGAACATCGTGCACGCCGCGGCGGTGGAGATCGCAAGCCCGCCGCGGCGGTGGCCGAAGAACGCCATGACCATGTCGATCAGCCGGCCCGCCGACTGCCCGCGCGTCATGATGTCGGCGGCGAAGATGAACATCGGCACGGCGATCAGCGCGGCCGGACGGATGCCGGCCATCATCTGCTGGATCATCGTCTCCATCTGGCCGAAGCCGCCGAAGACCATGTAGAACCCCGTGCCCGCCGCCGCGATCAGCGGGATCATCATGGGAAAGCCCAGGCACAGCAGCACCACCATGATGGCAAAGATCGTCAGGGCCATGGGCTACACCTCCTGCTCGGGTTCGTCGGTGTAACCCTCCAGCACCGTGGTGGAGAGGTAGATGTCCGGCGACAGGATGTTCTTGATCGCCGTCAGGAAATACTGAAGCCCGGTCATGAAGAAGCCGATCGGCACCCAAACCAGCGTGTACCAGACCGGGATCTGCAGCGACGACATCAGCCGCCCGCGCCCCATCTGCGTCATCAGGTAGCCCCAGGAGTACCAGCACAGCGCGAACATGAACCCGGCGGTCACCAGCGCGATCACGATCATCAGCACCTTGCGCAGTTTCGGCGGCATCAGGTCGAAGAACGCCGTCATGCGGATGTGCCGGCCATGCCGCGCGGCATAGGAGATGCCCGCGAAGGTGATCAGGATGATGAGGATGCGGTTGATCTCCTCGGTCGCCTGGATCGAGGAGCCGAAGACAAAGCGGCCCACCACGTTCGACACGGTGTTGGCCGCCATCAGCAGCACGCCCGCGGCCAGCAGGAACGCCTCCAGCCGGGCGATGCCGTTGTCGAGCCACCCCAGCGGCCCCGGCAGGTCCGAGCGGTAGGCCGAGGGCGGGACGTCCTGCTCGGCGGCCAGACGCAGCGCCTCGTCCCCGGGCGCGAGGCTGGCCTTGTCGCTTTCGGGCCGGGTATCCTTGTGAGGGTCACCCCCCGAGGGGCCTGCGTCGCGCGGCTTGTGATCGCTCAAGGGGGTCCCTCCGGCTCGGGCCGCGGCGCGCGGCGGGGGTCGGCGGCGGATCGCTCCGCCGCCGCTGTGGCCCTGACGTCAGTTCCTGACGGCTTCGAGGTCGGCCTTCATCTGCTCCAGGATCCTCGCGCCGGTGTCACCGGTCATCCGCAGGAACTCCTCCTCCACGCGCTCGGCGGCGTCCATGAAGGGCTGGCGCTCCTCCTCGGTCAGGCGGATGATCTCCATCTCGGGCTTGGCCTCGAGGATGGCCTCCAGCGACGCCTCGGTCAGGCCCTGCTGGTATTCCAGGATGTACTCGAAGGCCACGTCCACCGCGTCACGGATCAGCTGCCGGTCTTCGTCCGACAGGCCGTCGAAGAAGTCCTGGTTGGCCATGAGGGCGGTGGTGAAGTTGTTGTGCCCGGTAAAGGTGAGGTAGTCCGTCACCTCGTACATGCGGGTGGATTCCACATAGAACATGGGGTTTTCCTGCCCCTGGATCATGTTCGTCTGCAACCCGCCATAGACCTCGCCCCACGGCAGCGGCGTCGGCACCGCCCCGAAGGCGCGGTAGCTTTCCACCAGCAGCGGGTTGGTCATCACCCGGATGTTCTGCTCGTTGAGGTCGGCGGGGCTGCGCACCGGCTGCTTGGTGGTGATGACCACCTCGCCCTCCGGGTACATCGTCAGCAGTTCCAGCCCGTGCTCGGCATAGATTTCGGGGAACATCTCGTTGATGGCGACCGAGGTGCGGAAGAACTCGTTGAGCTCTTCGCCCTCCTGCGGCAGCAGATAGGGCACGAAGAACACCTGCGCGGCCGGGATCAGCGCGCCGGTGAAGCCGGGCGACTGGTTCACGAACTGCAGGATGCCGGCCTGCGTCTGCTCCATGATGTCGTCGGATTCGCCCAGCGTGCCGAAGGGGAACAGCTGCACCTCGTGGTCCGAATTGGCCTCGATGTGTTCCTTGAACTGGGTGGCAAAGACGCCCTGCACCTCGTCGATGGCCTCCTCGAAGGCATAACGCCAGGTCTGCTGGGCCTGTGCGGCACTCGCCGCGATCAGCGCGAAGGCGCTCGCGCCAAGAAGGATCTTGGTCGGTTTCATCGGGAATTCTCCCCTTTTTTTGCGCCCCTGACGGCCGGGGACCGACGTGGGGCAGTCCATGCCCGGAGCGGCGATTGCCCCCCGGTAAGGTCCCTCTGAGCATTGCGTCCCGGCCCCGGTTGTCAAACAGAAAATGCCCCGCCATTGCCAAGCCATTGTTAGAACGCCCGTTTTCCCACCATCCACCCCCATGGCCCCCGCAGGACACCCGGCATTGCAGGGCGCCGGACACGGGGCGCGTGCACGTCCCGCGTGCATCGGCCCCGCCGGGGTCGCGCGCTTGAACTGCCCCGGCGGAGCGGGCAGCATGCCCGCGATCAGAGGGGGAGCACCATGACGGGCGACACGACGCCGCCGCTGCTGGCGGGCACGGCGCAGGCGCAACTGGCCGCGATGGCCGCGGGCGAGACGACGGCCGAGGCGCTGATGCAGGCCACCCTGGCGCAGATCGCGCGCATCAACGGGACGGTCAACGCCATCGTCAGCCTGCGCGATCCCGATGCCCTGCTGGCCGAGGCGCGCGCCGCCGACGCCGCCCGCGCGGCCGGGCGGGCCTGCGGGGCGCTGCATGGCCTGCCGATGGCGGTCAAGGATCTGGCGGATGTGGCGGGGCTGGAGACCTCCATGGGCTCGCCGATCCTTGCCGGGCAGGTGGCGCGGCGCGACGAGCTGTTCGTGGCCCGTCTGCGCGCGGCGGGCGCGATCTTCATCGGCAAGACCAACACGCCCGAGTTCGGGCTGGGCAGCCACACCTTCAACCCGGTCCATGGGTCGACGCGGAACCCCTGGGCGCCGGATCACATGGGGGCGCGCACGGCGGGCGGATCGTCGGGCGGCGCGGCGGTGGCGCTGGCCACGCGGATGCTCGCGCTGGCGGACGGCTCGGACATGATGGGCAGCCTGCGCAATCCGGCGGGGTGGGGCAATGTCTATGGCCTGCGCCCCAGCTGGGGGCGCGTGCCCGCCCTGCCCGAGGGCGAGACCTTCCTGCACAACCTGTCGACCAACGGCCCCATGGCGCGCTGCCCGCGTGACCTCGCGCTGCTGCTGGAGGTGATGGCCGGGCCGGAGCCCGCGCGCCCGTTCTGCCTGCCGGCCGAAGCCTTCGTGGCCCCGCTGGCCGCCGACCTGCGCGGTCGCCGCATCGGCTGGCTGGGCGACTGGGGCGGCGCCTTTGCGATGGAGGACGGCATCCTGCCGCTGTGCGAGGGCGCGCTGGCCCGGTTCGACGCGCTGGGCGTCACGGTGGAGCCGGTGGCGCCCCCCTTTCCGGCCCCCGAGCTGTGGGACAGCTGGATGACCCTGCGCGCCTTCGCCAACGCCGCGCGGCTGGGCCCGCTGCATGCCGACCCCGCACGCCGCGCGCAGCTGAAGGCCGCCGCCGTATGGGAGGTCGAGCAGGGCCAGGGCCTCAGCCTCGCGCAGGTGGAGGCCGCCAGCCTGATCCGCTCGCGCTGGTATGCCCGCGCGGCCGGGCTGTTCGATCGGTACGACGCGCTGGCGCTGCCGACCGCCCAGGTCTGGCCGTTTCCCATCGACCAGGAGCACCCGACGCAGATCGCGGGCCGCGCCATGGACACCTATCACCGCTGGATGGAGGTGGTGATCCCCGCCAGCCTGATCGGCCTGCCGGCGCTGGCGATCCCGGCGGGGTTCGGCACATGGGGACCGGGCGCGGGCCTGCCGATGGGGGTGCAGCTGATTGGCCGGCACGGCGACGACCTCGGGCTGTTGCAACTGGCCGAGGGGTGGCACGGCATCACCGGCGGGGCCGAGACACAGATGCCGCCGATGCTGCCAGGGCCGCAGGCGAGCGGCTGAGGCGCGCCCCGGACGGGGCCGCCGGCCCCTCTCCCGCGCCGGACGGCCCCAGCGCGACACGCACGGCCGATCCGCACGGCTTCCAGGCCCGCCCCGCCGCCATGCGCAGAAGGCGGGCCGGACACACAGGGCGCAGGGCGGGGGCAGACGGGCCGGGCACGCGATACCGCCACAGCCATCGGAGGTGACCACGCGCGGCGGCGGCGTCAGCCCGGCACAAGGGTCAGGACGCTGCGGGTCGCGGCCTCCACCGCGGCGACGGAATAGAGCAGGGGGACATGCCCGCCCGCGGCCCAGATCGGCGCAAGGTCGGCGTAATGCGCGCTGCCGGGCACGCCCGACTGCCCCGGCGCGTTGATGCACAGGCTGTTGTCCCAGCCGCCCACGTCGATCACCAGCCGGACCGAAGCCCCGTTGCGCACGCGGAAATCCCCCCGCGCCTCATAGGCGGCCATCATCACCGTGGTCGCGCCGCCGCCGGTGGGCAGCGGGCCCACATCCCACCCGGCGACCCCGAGGGGATGCGGGAAATGGCCCACATGCAAGCGCCCCCAGGCCCAGGCGTCGGGGTCCGGTCCCTGCCGCGCCACCGCGTCATCCCACGCCGCCGCCAGCGTCCGAGTCAGAACCCGGCGGCGCCCCCCGGGCGATGCGAGGGCGCCGGGCGGGGGGCCGTCGCCCTCCAGCGCGGCGACGATGGCGGCGATGTCGCCGGGCGCCAGTCGGGCTGCCAGTCGGGCCGCCAGAGGGGCCGCCAGCGCCGGATCCCCGTCCGCGCCCGCCCGCAGCACCGCGGGCTTCAGATGGGCCGACAGCCACAGCTCGAACAGCAGCGCCGCCCCGCTGTCGGCCGCGATGCGCCCGTCCCAGCCCTTCAGCAGCGCCGTGGCCGGATCGTCGGCGTCGGGCAGCAGCGCCACCAGCCGCGCCGCCACCCCCGAGGCGACATCACCCTGCAACGCCGCGCTGTCGGCCAGGGTGTGCCCCTGCGCCGCGCCCAGCACGTCCGCGATGCGCGTCGCGCGGCCGTCGCCGTGCCATTCGTACCCCACCGGCGCGCGGTCATGGGGCCAGTCGGCGGGCAGGTTCATCTCGTTGGCCGAGTGCACGAAGCCCTCGGGCGGGTTGACGCGCAACGGCAGGTCGCCCGGCGGGATCGCCCCGTCCCAGTCGAACCGCCCGTCGCCGGGCATCGGCACCAGCCCGCGCCAGCCGTGGCGTTGCGGCACGCGCCCTGCCGCCATCCAGGCGATGGTGCCACCGGTGTCGGCCCAGACCTGGCTGACGGTGGGCGCGACCCAGCCGGCCATCGCCGCGCGAAACCCCGCCAGATCCCGCGCGCGCATGCCCTGCAGCGCGGCCATGTAGGGCGCGGCGCCGGCCTCGGTCAGGACGGTGCGGATGGCGATGGCGCGGCCCGCGCCCTCGTGGACCACCGGGCCCTGGCGGGTGAAGCGCAGCCGCACCGTCTGGTCGGGGTGGCCGCGCACGGGGATCGCCTCCTCGACCGTCTCGATCGGGGCCCGGCCGCCCTTCCAGGCGTGGCGGTCGGGGTCCTCGGGGTCGATGTCATGGACGAACACGTCCTCCTGATCGGCGCAGAAGATCGTGAGGGAAAACGCCCCCGTCCCGTTGTGCCCGGCCATGACCCCGGGCGAGGACGGCTCGCCCGCGCCGATCACGTCGATCCCGGGCGCCGTCAGGTGCACCAGATACCGCAGGCCCGGCAGCGAATGCGCCCGGTGCGGGTCGGACGCCATGACCGGGCGGCCGGTGGCGGTGCGCTGGCACGCGACGGCCCAGTTGTTCGACCCGTCGGGAAACGCCTGTGGATGCGCCACCACCGCCTTGTCGGCGTCCACCCGGGACCAGCGGTGCGCCTCGCACAACGGCGCCGCCAGCCGCTCGGGCGCAAAGCTGACGGGCGCGGTCGCCAGCCGCAGCACATCGAGCGCACCATCCGGCAGCGGCCCCGCGCCGAGGTCCCACTCCGCCGCAGGCACCGGCGGATCGAGACGCGCGCGCAGGCCGTCCACCTCCGGCCCCGCCGCCGCCAGCACCGCCGCGCGCGCCTCCTCGGACAGGGCGTTGCGCACGAGGCAGTGGGTGCGGATGCGCACCACGTCCTCGGGGGCCCAGCGCGCCGGGCGGGTGTCCATGCGCGCGAATTCGGGCGGCAGGGGGGCGCGGCCGTCCTCCACCGCGTCGATCCAGGCGTTGATTCCGGCGGCGAAGGCCGTGCAGATCGCACGCCCGTCGGGGCCATAGGCGGCCCATTCCGCGTCCATGTCGCCGCGATAGAGGAACAATCGCGCCGCGCGGTCCTGCATCAGGTAGCCGGGACCGAAATCCGCCGCCAGCAGCCCCAGCCCACGCTTGCGCCACAGGTCGATCTGCCACAGCCGGTCGCGGGCGGCGTTGGCGCCCTGGGCGAAAAACAGATCGTGCAGCGATCCGGCACGGATATGCGGGATGCCCCAGCGGTCGATCCGCAGGGTCACGGGGGCATCGAGGCCGCGCAGCGCCAGCGTTTCGGCCGCCACGCTCATGCCGGCAGCCGCCGCTCCACCAGCCGCGCCATGACCGAGGCGGCGATCGGCAGGCAGGCGTCGTCGAAGTCATAGCCGGGATTGTGCAGCGGCACCGCGCCCGTCTGCCCGATCCGGCAGTAGGCGCCGGGCACGACGCGCAGCATGTCGGCGAAATCCTCGCTGCCGGTGCGGCGGTCGTCGGTGATGCGGGCGGCATCGCCGATGATGTCGGCGGCGGCGGCGACGTATTCGGCCGACAGCTCGGGGTCGTTCTCCAGCACGCTGGCGATGTCGCGGATGTCGGCGGCGATCTCCATGCCATGGGCGGTGGCGAAGCCCGCGCACAGTGCCTCGATCCGGTCGCGGATCAGGGTGCGGTCGGCCTCGTCGAAGCAGCGGATGGTGCCCGAGATCGTCGCGGTTTCCGGCACCACGTTATAGGCCGTGCCCGCGCGCAGCCGGGTGATGGAGATCACCGCCGCCCCGGTCGCAGCAAGGTTGCGGCTGACGATGGTCTGCACCGCCTGCACCAGCCCTGCCGCCACCGTCACCGGGTCGCGCCCCTCGTGCGGGCGCGCGGCGTGGCTGCCGCGCCCGGTGATGGTGATGTCGAAGAAGCTCGCGCCCGCCATCGCCGGGCCGGGGGTGACGCTGACCGTGCCCGGCGCCATGCCGGGGGTGTTGTGGATGCCGTAGACCTCGTCGCAGGGAAAGCGGGTGAAGAGGCCCTCGTCCATCATGCGGCGCGCGCCGCCGAGGCCTTCTTCGGCGGGCTGGAAGATCACCACGGCGGTGCCGGCGAAATCGCGCGTGGCGGCCAGGTATTGCGCGGCACCAAGCACGATGGCGGTGTGGCCGTCGTGGCCGCAGGCGTGCATGACGCCGGGCGTGCGGCTGGCGTGGGGGACGCCGCTGGCCTCCTCGATCGGCAGGGCGTCCATGTCGGCGCGCAGGCCGATGCGGCGGTTGCCCTCGGACCGGCCCCGGATCAGGCCGACGACGCCGGTTCCGCCGATGCCCTCGTGCACCTCGTCCACGCCCCAGGCGCGCAGCCGCTCGGCCACGAGGGCGGCGGTGCGGACCTCCTCGAAGCCCAGCTCGGGGTGGGCGTGGATGTCGCGGCGCAGCGCGGTCAGCGCCTCGGCCTCGGCGGCGATCTGGGGCAGGGCTGGCATGGCGGCTCCTTGTATACGGGTGACGGCAGCTTGGGACGGCGCCCGGGGATGTGCAAGCCCGGCGCCGCATCAGCCGTAGGTGCGCGCCTCGATCGGGGTGGCGGCGATGCGCGCGCGCAACCGGTCGAGAAACGACTGCTCGGCGCGGTTCAGCGCGGCCTTGGGGTTCCACACCAGATGCACGTCGATGGCCGGGGGCGCGTCATGGGGCGGCAGGCGCCACAACAGCCCCTCGGCCACGTCGCGGGCAACCACATGCAGCGGCAGCGGGCCGATGCCCATTCCGGCCACGACCATGCGGCGGACCTCCTCCAGATGGCTGGAGGTGCCGGCGAAGTGCTCGTTCAGCTCCGACTGGGCGCGCAGCATGGTGACCGGGCGCAGCGCGTCGTGCAGCCGGTCGGTCTCGAAGCTGACGGCGGCGTGGCCGGCCAGATCGGCCTGCGTCAGCCCCTCGTGGCCGAACAGCGGATGCGGCGGGCCGCAGAACAGGCCGAAGTGTTCGCGATAGAGCCGCAGGTACTCCAGCTTGGGATCGCGCCGATGCACGAGGCACACCGCCATCGACGCGCTGCGCGCCGCCACGCTCGCCAGCGCCGCGACCGAGCGCTGCACGCTGATCGAGAGCGTCGCGCGGGGGTGGTCGGCGTGGAATTCCGCCAGCACCCGATCAAAAAGCGGGCACACCACATGGCTGGCCAGCGCGAGGCGGACATGGCCCGTCACCTCGTCGGTCATGTCGCGCATCAGGGTGGACAGGCGATAGATGGCGCCGTGGATCTCCACCGCCTCGCGGTACAGCACCTCTCCGGCGGGGGTCAGGGCAAAGCGGCCCGGGGCGCGGTCCACCAGCTTCTTGCCGACCCGTTCCTCCAGCCGTTTCAACGCGGTGGAGACCGACGGCTGGGTCAGCCGCAACCGTTCCGCCGCATCGGTGATCGAGCGCGATTGCGCCAGCACCACGAAGCTGCGCAGCAGGTTCCAGTCCAGCTCGCGGGTCAGACGCTCGGCGCCGCCGGGCTCATCCATTGATCGCGCCTATAGTCAACATTCATGCTATCTATTTGATAAATGCCCGGGGGATTTGCAACCTGCCCGCCAGACCGAAACCGGAAAAGGACCAGCGCGCATGTCGGTGGAGGCCCGCGAACGGCGGCAGCCGTGGATCCTGCTTTCGCCCGCACTGGGGGCGGTGACGCTGCTGCTGCTGGTGCCGCTGGCGTTCATCGTGGTCTATTCGTTCTGGCTGCGCTCGGCGGTGGGGGCGGACACGCCCGGCTTCCACCTCGACAACTGGCAGCGCGCGCTGACCGACCCGTTCTTTCGCTACATCCTGCTCAACACGCTGAAGATCGCGGCGATCACCACGGTGATCTGTGCGCTTCTCGGCTATCCGGCGGCGTACTTCATCGCCCGGTCGCGGGGCAACAAGCTGATCCTGCTGCTGCTTCTGATGCTGCCGTTCTGGATCAGCTACATCATCCGCACGATGAGCTGGATCAACATCCTCGGCTCTTCGGGGGCGTTGAACACCGCGCTGATGTCCGTGGGGGTGATCTCGGAGCCGATCCGCATGCTCTACAATGAAGGGACGGTGATCCTGGGCCTCGTGCATTTCCTGCTGCCGTTCATGGTGCTGAACATCTACGTCAGCCTGGAGGGGATCGACACAAATCTGGAGGACGCGGCGACCTCGCTCGGGGCGACGCGCTGGCAGGCATTTCTGCAGGTGACGCTGCCGCTGTCGCTGCCGGGCCTCGCGGCGGGGGGGCTGTTGTGCTTCGTGCTGGGGGCGGGGACCTACATCACGCCGCTGATCCTGGGCGGCCCGCGCGACGCGATGTTCGCCAATCTGGTGTTCGAGGCGATCATCACCCAGCTCAACTGGCCCATGGGCTCCGCGTTGTCGCTGTTGCTGCTGATGGTGCTGGGGGTGCTGGTGGCGATCTACAACCGGTATCTGGGCATGTCGCAGCTGACCAAGGGGCTTGGGTGACATGGGGTGGTCGCTGATCCGCATCTACACGATCCTGGTGTACGGGTTCATGTTCCTGCCGGTGGCGGTGGTGGTGCTGCTGTCGTTCAACGAAAACCAGTTCGGCAGCTTTCCCATGACCGGCGTGTCGCTACGCTGGTTCGAGGCGCTGTGGAACAACGACGCGGTGATGCGGGCGTTTCGCACCTCGATCATCCTGGGGCTGCTGACGGCGCTGATCTCCACCACGCTCGGCGTGCTCGCAAGCCTTGCGCTGGTGCGCTACGCGGTGCCGGGCAAGAACCTGATCACCACCGTCCTGATCGCGCCCATCCTGGTGCCCGAGGTGGTGCTGGCGGTCGCGCTTCTTTTGTTCCTCAACTGGCTGGGCATCGGCAAGAGCTTCGCACTGCTGCTGGCGGGGCATGTGATCTTCACCCTGCCCTTCGTGATCCTGGTGGTGCAGGCGCGGCTGGTGTCCATCCGCCGCGATGTGGAGGAGGCGGCGCTCAGCCTCGGCGCCTCGCCCATGCAGACGTTCTTTTCCGTCACCCTGCCGCTGCTGATGCCCGCCGTCGCGGCGGGCGGGCTGTTCGCCTTCACCATTTCCTTCGATGACATCACCGGCACGCTGTTCTGGAAACCCGGCGGGGTTGAAACCGTGCCGACGCAGATCTTCTCGATGCTGCGCAACTCCATCAGCCCCGAGATCAACGCGCTGGGCACGGTGATGATCCTGCTGACCGTTGGCCTGCCGCTCCTGGGCGCGGCGCTGGCGCGCTGGCTTTCCATGAAACGCGGCGTCTGAAGAACCGCACCCCAACCCCGACAAGGAGAGAGACAATGGACAACACCAAACGCTACGAGCGCCTGCTGGAACGCTATCGCAACGGCGATCTGGAGCGGCGCAGCTTTCTGGGCCTGCTGGGGGCCGCGGGGCTGGCGTACGGCGTGCAGACCCCGTTCGCCCGCATGGCCCGCGCGCAGGACGTGACGCAGGTGCGCTTCGACGGCTGGGGCGGCGTGGTGTCCGAGGCGTTCCGCCGCCACGCGTTCGACCCCTACACCGCCGCCACCGGCATCGACGTGGTGGACGGCACATTCGCCGGCGGCGACGAGTACCTTGCGCAGGTGCGGTCGAGCCGCGAGGGGGAATACAACATCGCGCACCTCTCGGGGGTGTTCGACTATGCCCGCTATGTGAACTTCGGGCTGGATGTGGAGCTGAACACCGACAACATCCCCAACATGGAACTGGTGATGGACGCGCTGACAGCCGCCTATCGCCGGATCACGCCGGACCATCTGTCGGCGGTGCCCTACAACTACGGCACAACGGGGCTGGCCTACAACCGCGCCCATATCTCGGACGAGGAGATCCGCGAGAAGGGCGCCGCCATCCTGATCGACCCGGCCCATGAGGGGCGCATCGGCGGCTGGAGCGACTGGCGCACCCGGATGTGGTACGCAGCCCTGCAAACGGGGCAGAACCCCAACGACATCGAGGACATGGAGGCCGCCTGGGACGCGATCCGCAGCCACCGCGACCTTGCGCTGAAGTACTGGGGCTCGGGCGCGGAGTTGATGAGCCTGCTCGCCGAAGGGGAGATCCATGTCACCGAGGGCTGGTCGGGCCGCATCGCCGCCCTTCAGGAACAGGGCTACGACATCGGCTACTACGACCCGCCCAACGGGTTCGGCTGGCAGGAGTGCCTGTTCGTCATCAAGGGCTCTCCGGTGGAGGCGTGCGAGGAGCTGCTGAACTTCATGCTCGCGCCCGAGACCTCCATCGCGGTGGCCGAGGGGCAGAACTATCCCCCCGCGCTCGATGGCACCAAGGTCGATCTGGGCGAGAAGATCCCCACCCTGCCCGCCTATGACCCCACCGGCACGCTGGACGCGCTGACCTTCGCCGATCCCACCTACTGGAACGGCAATGAGGCCGAGTGGTCCGAGACCTTCGCCCGCGTGCAGCGCGGATTCTGAGCCACGACCCCGCGCCCGACCGGGCGCGGGGCACATCACGCGGGGGGACGGCCGTTGAGCGCGGTGGAACTGAACAACATCGTCAAACGCTTCGGCGCCTTCACGGCGGTGGAGAAGACCTCGCTGTCGATCCCCGAGGGGGCGTTCGTAACCCTGCTCGGCCCCTCGGGCTGCGGCAAGACCACGACGCTGCGGATGATCGCGGGGCTGCTGGACCCGACCGAGGGCGAGATCGTCATCGGCGGGCGCCGCGTCAACGACGTGCCGATCCACAAGCGCAACCTTGGCCTCGTGTTCCAGAACTACGCGCTGTTCCCGCACAAGACGGTGGCCGAGAACGTCGCCTTCGGCCTGCGCTACCGCAAGGTCCCGCGCGACGAGATCACCCGCCGCGTGCGCGACGCGCTGGAGCTGGTGCAGCTGCCGCAGCTGGGGGATCGCTACCCCAAGGCGCTGTCGGGTGGCCAGCAGCAGCGCATCGCGCTGGCCCGTGCCATCGTGATCGAACCCGACGTGCTGCTGCTGGACGAACCGCTGTCAGCGCTCGACGCCAACCTGCGCGAGGACATGCGCGTGGAGCTGAAACGCATCCAGGAGCGGATCGGCGTCACCACCGTTTTCGTCACCCACGACCAGTCCGAGGCGCTGGCGATGTCCGACCGGATCGTGGTGATGTCGAACGGCCGCGTCGAACAGGTCGGCGCCCCCGAGGAGGTCTATACAACGCCCGCCTCGGAATTCGTGGCGCGGTTCCTCGGCGCGTCGAACATCCTGGAGGGGCGCTGCCTGTCGCGGGGCCCCGAGGGCGCGGTGCTGGAGGTGCCGGTGTTCGGCACCGTGCGCGTGCCGTCGGCCCGCGCGCCGCATCTGGGGGGCGCGGGGCCCGCCAAGCTGGTGGTCCGCGCCGAGAAGCTGATCCTGCGCGAGGCTCCCGCCCGCGACGCCCTGTCCGCCCCCGCCACCATCGAGGCGGTGGATTACCAGGGCCAGGCCGCGCGCTATTTCCTGCGCGCGGGCGACACCGCCCTTCAGGCCATCAACATGATCGACGCGCGCCCCTTTCCCGCCGGGGCGCAGGTGCACATGACCCTGCGGCCGCAGGATTGCGCCGCCCTGCCCGGATGAACGCCCCCATGACCCGCAGCCATCTGTTCTACCAGTCCCGCCAGCGCCGCCCGGTTCTGGACCAGGCCCGAGGCGTCTACATGTGGGATGTGGACGGCAAGCGGTATCTGGACGGCTCCAGCGGGGCGATGGTGTGCAACATCGGCCATTCCAACGAGCGTGTGCTGGAGGCGATGCGCCGGCAGATGGAGAAATCCACCTTCGGCTACCGGCTCCAGTTCGAGACGGAGGCCTCCGAGCGGCTGGCCGCGCGCACGGCAGCACTTTGCCCCGACGGCATCAACCGCGTCTTCTTCGTCTCGGGCGGGTCGGAGGCGGTGGAATCCGCGATGAAGCTCGCGCGCCAGCACGCGCTGGCCATCGGACAGGGCACGCGGTGGAAGGTGATCAGCCGCACGCCGTCGTATCACGGCTGCACGCTGGGCGCGCTGGCGATCACCGGCTACGCGCCGCTGACCGACCCCTTCGCGCCCATGATGCGCGAGATGCCCAAGGTGCCCGCGCCGCGCGCGTACCTCGACGGCCTCGACCCCGACGACCCGGCCACCGGCGCGCATTATGCAGCCCAGCTGGAGGCGTGCATCCTGGCCGAAGGGCCCGACAGCGTGCTCGCCTTCATCGTGGAGCCGGTGGGCGGGGCCTCCACCGGCGCGCTGGTCCCGCCCGCGGGCTACATGGAGGGGGTGCAGGCCGTGTGCCGCCGCCACGGCGTGCTGCTGATCCTGGACGAGGTGATGACCGGCGCGGGCCGCACGGGGCGGTTCCTGGCGGGGGAACACTGGGACATGGACCCCGACATCATCGTGCTCTCCAAGGGCTTCGCCGCCGGCTACGTCCCCCTCGGCGCCATCGCCGCACGCGACGGGCTGGTGGAGGCGGTGCTGGACGGCGGCGGGTTCCTGCACGGCTTCACCTATGCCGGCAACCCGCTGGCCTGCGCCGCCGGTGCCGCCGTCATCGACGAGATCGAGGCACAGGGGCTGGTCGCCAACGCAGCCCGGATGGGAGGCGCCCTGCGCGCCCGGCTGGACGGGCTGATGGATCGCCACGCCATCATCGGCGACGTGCGCGGGCGCGGCCTGCTGCTGGCGATGGAGTTCATGGCGGATCGCGACCGCAAGACCCCCCTGCCCGCGCATCTGAATGTCCACCAGCGCATCGTGGACATCGCGTTCGACATGGGGCTGATCGTCTATTCCCGGCGCACCCGTGACGGGCTGGAGGGGGATCACATCATGGTCTGCCCGCCGCTGATCGTCACCGAGACGCATCTGGACGAGATCACCCAGACGCTCGACGCCGCGCTGGCGCAGCTGGGGCGGGAAATCGCGCCCGCCCTGTCCGAGACGGTCTGAGGGCATGTCGGGCATCCTCATCACCTGCGCGCTGACAGGGTCGATCCACACGCCGTCGATGTCGCCGTACCTGCCGGTCACGGGCGCGCAGATCGCGGAGCAGGGCATCGCGGCCGCCCGCGCCGGGGCCGCGATCCTGCATCTGCACGCGCGCGACCCCGCCGACGGGCGCCCCTCGGCGCGGCCGGAACATTTCATGGGGTTCCTGCCCCGGCTGGCGGCGGAAACCGACGCGGTGCTGAACCTGTCCACGGGCGGCAGCGCGGTGATGACGCTGGACGACCGGCTGGCCGCCCCGCTGCAGGTCGCCCCCGAGATGGCCTCGTTGAACATGGGGACGATGAACTTTGCCCTCTATCCGATGCTGGCGCGCGAGCGCGACTGGCTGCACGACTGGGAACGCCCGTTCCTGGAGGGGACCGACGATCTGGTGTTCAAGAACACGCCGCGCGACATCGCCCATATCCTGACGGTGCTGGGCCGCGACCGCGGCACGCGGTTCGAGTTCGAGTGCTACGACCTCAGCCACCTCACCATGCTGCGCCACTTTGCCGATCGCGGGCTGATCAAGCCGCCGTTCTTCATCCAGTTCGTGTTCGGCGTGCTGGGCGGGATGGGCCCGGACCCGGAAAACCTGACCCATATGGTGCGAATCGCCGACAAGCTGTTCGGCGACGACTACCTGTTCTCGGTGCTGGCGGCGGGGCGGTTCCAGATGCCGCTGGTCAGCATGGCCGCGGCGATGGGCGGGCATGTGCGCGTCGGGCTGGAGGACAACCTGACGATCGCGCGCGGCCAGCTTGCCCGCTCAAACGCCGATCAGGTGGCGAAGATCCGCGACGTGGTCGAGGCGCTGGGCCGCACGGTGATGCCCGCGGATGCGGTGCGCGCGATGCTGGGCCTGAAGGGCGCGGACCGGGTCACGATCTGACGCCGCGCGGCGCTGGGCCGCACATGCACCTCCCCCTGGCGCCCGCGCGCCCCGGCCAGCCAGTCCGGACAAATTTGTGTTGACGTTCTTCCCGGCGCGTCACAGGCTGCGGCAGATCGGCTGTATACAGCCCTGCATACAGGATGGCACCTTGGCCACCAACGCACGTCACAGCGCCACACCCGGCGTCCCGCCCCCCGGACGCCCGGAGCTGACGCTGGGCCAGCGCGCCTATCGCGCCCTGCGGGGCATGGCGATCAGCTATCAGCTCGCACCCGGCACGCGCCTCAACGAGGTGGAGCTGGCGCGCGATCTCGATGTCAGCCGCACGCCGCTGCGCGAGGCGATCAACCGGCTGGTGTCCGAGGGGCTTCTGGTCGCCGACGGCCGGGGGGTGTTCGCCCGTGGCCTCGATCCGGCCGAGGTGCGCGACCTCTATGAGGCGCGGCTGGGGCTGGAGACGTTCATCGTCACGCTCGCCTGCGAGCGGGCGGAGGCGGGCGCGCTCGACCGGCTCGACGCCTATCTGGATCATTCGGTGTCGGTGCAGGCGACCTCGGCGATCGAGGAGCTGGTGCGGCTGGACGAGGGGTTTCACACGCGGCTCGCGGCGCTGACCGGCAATGCCGAGCTTCAGCGCATGCTCGAGAGCATCCACGCGCGCATCCATTTCTTCCGCTGGGTGGACATGCGGGGCCGCCGGGACGACACCCAGGCCGAGCACCGGCGCATCCTGGCCGCCATCCGCGCGGGCGACGCCCAGCACGCCTGCACCACCACCCGCGCCCATATCAACCGGCGCATGGACCAGATCGTGGAGGTCATCCGCGAGGGCGTCGCGCGGCTGCATCTGGGCGAAAGCCCGCAGCCCGTCGACCTTGCGTCACATCAGGGGAGCGAGACACCATGAACACGATCTCGGGCGCGGAGGCGCTTGTGCGGATGCTGCATCTGCATGGGGTGGAGGTGGTTTTCGGACTGTGCGGCGACACCAGCCTGCCGTTCTATGACGCGCTTTATCGCCTCGACCACGGCATCCGCCATGTGCTGACGCGCGACGAACGCTCGGCGGCGTACATGGCCGACACCTATGCCCGCGTGTCCGGCAAGGTCGGCGTCTGCGAGGGGCCGAGCGGCGGCGGCGCCACCTATATCCTGCCCGGCGTGGTGGAGGCGAACGAGAGCTCGATCGCGCTGCTGGCGATCACCACCGACATCGGCGTGGGCGCACGCGGGCGCTATGCACTGACCGAGCTGGACCAGAAGGCGCTGTTTGCGCCGCTGACCAAGTGGAACGACGTGATCCCCACATCGGGCGCGCTGCCGCGCACGGTGCGGCGCGCCTTCCGCGAGATGACGACCGGCCGGCCCGGGGCGGTGCATCTGGGCCTGCCCTTCGACGTGCAGAAGGCGCCGGTGGACGAGGCCGAGATCTGGGGCGACCGCGCCATGGGCCACTTCCCCGCCCAGCGCACCCGCCCGCCCGAAGCCAGCCTGGAGGCCGTCGCGCGCCTGCTGGCCGGGGCCGAGCGGCCCATCGTGGTCTGCGGCGGCGGCCCCGTGATCTCGGGCGCGCGGGCCGAGGTGACGGCGCTGGCGGACCGTCTGGGCTGCGCGGTGGCCACCTCGATCTCGGGCCAGGGGGCGATCCTGGACACGCATCCGCTGGCGCTGGGGGTGGTCGGGTCCAACGGCGGTTCGGACGAGACGCGCGCGGTGCTCGATGACGCCGATCTGGTGGTACTGATTGGCTGTCGGGCGGGGTCGGTGACGACCGAACGCTGGCGCCACCCCGCGCCGGGCCAGCGGATCGTGCACATCGACGCCGATCCCGGCGTGATCGGCGCCAATTACGAGACCGAAGCCGCGCTGGTGGGCGACGCGCGCGAGACGCTGCGCGGCCTGCTGGCGGCGCTCGACACCGTGCTGGAGGGCACCGACCGCGCCGACGACCGCGCGCGGGCGGCCGTGGCGCAGGCGAGGGAGGCGAAGTTCCACCGCTTCAACGCGCTGGCGGCGTCCGACGACGCCCCGATCCGGCCCGAGCGGGTGATCCGGATGCTGTCGGAGTACCTGCCGAAGGACGCGGTGGTGGTGGCCGATCCCGGCACGCCCTGCCCGTATCTGTCGGCGTACTACGAGCTGTCGGACGCGCGGGGGCGGCTGATCTCCAACCGCGCGCACGGGGCGCTGGGGTATTCGCTGCCGGCCGTGCTGGGGGCGCACTTTGCGCGGCCCGACGCGAAATGCGTGGCGGTGATGGGCGACGGCTCGTTCGGCTTCAACGCCGGCGAGATGGAGACGCTGGCGCGCATCGGCGCGCCGGTGACGCTGGTCGTGCTGTCGAACGCCGCCTTCGGCTGGATCAAGGCGGGGCAGGACTCAGGGTTCGGCAAGCGCTACTATTCGGTGGATTTCAACCGCACCGACCACGCCCGCGTGGCCGAGGCGTTCGGGCTGAAGGCCTGGCGGGTGGAGGACCCGGCCGATCTGGCGGGCGCGATGAAGGCCGCACTGGCGCATGGCGGCCCCAGCCTGATCGACATCGTCGTGCAACCGCTGCACGAGGCCGCGGCCCCCGTCACCGAATGGATCGCCTGAGGATTCCAACCAAGAAGACCACCCAACAGGAGGATACGATGAAACGCCTGCACTCCCTCTCTCATCTGTCGCGCCGCGACGCGATGATCCTCGGGCTTGGCGGCATGGCCGCGGGCTCGGCCCTGCTGCGGCCCGGCAGCGCGCTGGCGCAGCAGTCGCTGCAGTGGGGCTCGTCCTCGGTCGGCTCCACCGGCTATGTGATCATGGAGGGGCTTGCCTCGATCACCAACCGGCATTCCGAGTTGCGCAACGCCTCCATGGCGACCTCGGGCGGCGCCGAGAACATGCAGCTGTTCCGCGAGGGGATCATCCAGTTCGGCCAGACCACCTCCACCGACTGGCTGCCGGCGTTCGAGGGGCGCGCCCCCTACCCCGAGCCGATCGAGGTGCACCAGATGTTCGCCTACACGCTGTTCAACTGCACGCCGATGGTGCGGGCCGACAGCGACATCCGCACGATCGAGGATCTGGTCGGGCGGCGCGTGATGCCCTCGCCGTCGGGGTCGTCCACGGCGGTCCTGTTCGAGGTGCTGTTCGAGGCCGCGGGCATCCTCGATGACGTGAACTGGACCTATGGCTCGTGGCGCGAGACCTATGACGCGCTGCGCGCGGGCGCGGTGGACTGCATCCCGTCGCTGCTGACCAACGGGCGCCCGTCGCCGCTGATGACCGAGCTGATGGCGCTGCAGGAGGTCCGCCTCCTGCCGATCTCGGAGGAGCTGATGGCGGCGGCGGCGGCGATCAACGGCGGCGCGCGGCCCGGCCTGATCCCGGCCGCATCGATCGGCGCCGAGGGCGAGGACATCCTCACGGCGTCGTTCTCGGGCGTGCTGGCCGTCGCCCCGGAGGTGTCGGAGGAGGTCGCCTATACCGTGATGACCGCGATCTTCGACAACCTCGACGAGGTCCACGCGCTGGGCGTGCAGTTCGCCGACATCGCGCCGGAGTTCGGCGCGGCGAACCTGGTCGGCGGATACCCCGTCCACAAGGGCGCCGCGCGGTTCTTCAAGGAGCGCGGCCTGTGGCAGGACGGCATGGTCGAGGCCGACTGACGCAGCCCGCGTAATCCCGCGTGTCCCCGCGCACCGCCGCACCCCGCGGCGGTGCCCTTCCATCCGGAGCCGTCATGCACTCTTGGGCCAAGCGCGCCGCGGGTTATTTCACCGCCAGCGAGGGCAACCCCTGGCTGATCCTGCTGGCGGGCCTCGCCAGCATCGTGTTCGTCTGGGCCCATGTGTACCAGATCCTGACGTTCTTCTGGCCGTCGGGGCTGTTCAAGATCGTGCATGTGGGCGGCACGGTCATGGTGCTGATGCTGGTGGCCGCGGCGATGGCGCGGCGGCTGCCGTCACGGGTGGTGCATCTGGTGCTGGCGCTGATCGCCGCCGCTGTCATCGGCTATGTCTTTGCCGAATACCGCGCGCTGACGCGGCAACGCTCGTTCCTGCCCAACGACACCGACATGGTCGTGGCGCTCGTGTTCCTGGGCCTCGCGCTCTATGCCTCGATGCGCGAATGGGGGTGGGTGGTATCCGCCATCGCGGTGGTGGGGCTGCTTTACGGCTATTTCGGCCCGTCGATGCCCGAGGGGTTGCTGTACCACGGCGGGCTGAACCTCAAGCGGCTGATCGGCTACACCTCGATCCCGTATTTCCACGGCCTGCTGGGCGGGCTGTCGGAGCTGTCGGCGGGCACGATCTTTCCGTTCATGCTGTTTGCGGCCGCGTTGCAGGCCACGGGCTGCGTCGCGTTCATCATGCAGCTGGCCTATCGCATCGGCGGGCGCACGCGGGCGGGGCCTGCGCAGATCGCGATCATCTCCTCGGGGTTCATGGGGATGGTGTCGGGCTCCAGCGTGGCCAATGTCGCCTCCACCGGGGCGCTGACGATCCCGCTGATGAAGAAGGTGGGCTTCAAGCCCGAGTTCGCCGGCGCGGTGGAAAGCGTCGCCTCCACCGGCGGGCAGATCACGCCGCCGGTGATGGGGCTGGCGGCGTTCCTGATCGTCGGCATGACCGGCATCCCGTACGGCGAGATCGTGCTGGCGGCGGTGTTCCCGGCGCTGATCTTCTATGGCTACCTGATGTTCGCGGTGCATCTGCGGGCGGTGCGCTTCAACCTCGACGCCAGCGCGCAGGTCGAGCTGACCCGCGAGTTCGAAAGCCCCGAGCCGGTCTGGCTCGCGTGCCTCAAGCACCTGCATTTCTTCATCGCCACGGGGTATCTGGTCACCGTCCTGATCGTCGTGAACATGCCCGGACGCGCGGCGTTGCAGGCCGCCGCGATCCTGATCGGGCTTTATGTCCTGCGCGAGGTGGCGCTGTCGTGGCGTGGCATCGCCGCCATCGCGTCGAACACGCTGCGGCTGTTGTGCACCATCGCCTATGACGGGGCGCTGCGGGGCGCGCAGGTCGCGGTGGTGGTGGCGGTGATCGGGGTGCTGGTGGACATCCTGGCGGTGACGGGGTTCTCGCAGAAGCTGTCGTTCTTCATGCTGGAGCTTGCGGGCGGCAACCTTGCGCTGCTGCTGGTGGTGGCGGCGTTCGCGTGCCTTGCGTTCGGGCTGGGGCTGCCCACCTCGGCGGCCTATATCCTGGTGGCGCTGCTGGGGGCGCCTGCGCTGGTGCAACTGGGCGTGCCGCTGATCGCGGCGCACATGTTCGTGTTCTTCTTTGCCAACATCTCGGCCATCACGCCGCCGGTGGCGATCTGCTGCCTGGTGGCGGCCAAGATCGCGCAGGCCTCGTTCTTTCGCACCAGCTTCATCGCGGTGCGGCTGGGGCTGCCGGGGTTCATCCTGCCGTTCATGTTCGTGATCCACCCCGAGATCCTGGGCGTGGATGCCGGGCTGGCGGCGACGGCGTTTGCGGCGCTGCTGGCGCTGATCGGAGTGATCACGCTGAACGTGATCATGGAGGGGTATCTGCTGCGGCCGCTGTCGATCGCGGAACGGGTGCTGCTGCTGCCGGCGGCGTTCGGGCTGCTGTATCCCAGCCTGTGGGCGTCGCTGTTCGGAATCGGCCTGCTGACCCTGGTCACCGCGCGCCAGTGGCACCACTACCGGGCGGTGGGCTGAGTGGCCTCAGCGCGCGAAATCCGGGCGTTGGCCGGGGTGGACCAGCGCCACACGGCCACCGATGGCGGCGGGCAGCTCCAGCACCGGCCCGGCCAAGTCGCCCACAAGATCGCCCACCAGATCGCGCGCGCCCCCCGCGCGCAGCACCTCGGCCGAGGCCTCCGGATCCGCGGTGCCCAGCGCATATCCGACGATCCAGGGTGGCGCCGCAGCGGCCCCGCCCCCCAGCCAGCGGGCATCGGGCGCGAACACCAGCGCCCCGCGATCCAGCGCAAGACACTGACGGCCCCCCGACAGCGGCGCGTGCGTGCGGCCCAGGAACCGGCCGAAGCGCGCGGCGGCCTCGGACGGGTCGGCGACCACCAGCAGCACCGCCTCCAACGAGACGATGCCGTTGCGGTGCCGTGTCCAGCGGTCCTGCCACACCAGATCCGGCGTGTGGTGCGTCAGGATCTGGATGCGCCCCTCGGGCATGGCTGCGGGCGGCACCCGCACCACCGAGAACCGCGCCAGCGCCTCCGCGCCGTCGGGGGTCGCGACCGCGCGGGTCAGATGCACCACCGGGTCGGGCGCGAATCCCGCCTGCTCCAGCCGCGCCGTCGCCGCATCGGCATCCGCCGTGGCCATCGCCAGCAGATGCACCCCGGTGTGGCGCGCCAGCGCCGCCGTAAGCTGGCGCGACAGCCCCGTGTCCGAGGCGCGCGCCAGAAACTCCAGATAGCCATTGTCCAGCATCGCGCAGCGGTTGGCCGTGCCCGAGGGGACATACCCGTCCACCGTGCGGTTGCGCTGCACCGTGTACGGCGTCAGGGTAAAGCCCAGCCCCGCCAGCGCGGTTTCGGCCGCCGCCATGTCCGGCAGGAAATGCGCCAGATGGTCGAGGTAAACCTCGGCGTTTTCGGGGGTCTGTCGCGGATGTACCATGGCGTGACGCTAGCAGGGCCCGACGCGGCTGGCCACAGGCATCGGCGCCCCCCCTTTCCCGTCATCCAAGGATCCTGCGCATGTCGACACTGACCCGCCCCGAGATCACCGGAACCCGCCACGGGGTGTCGTCCGGGCATTACCTTGCCACCACCGCCGCGCATGACATTCTGGCCGCGGGCGGCAACGCGGTGGACGCCGGCGTTGCCGCGGCGATCATGCTGGGGGTGGTGCAGCCCGACCTGGTGAATGTGGCGGGGGTGGCGCCGATCATGATCCGCATGGCCGGGATGGACGTGCCGATCACCATCGACGGGCTGGGCGTGTGGCCCGCCTCGATCCCGCCGGACCATTTCATGACACGCCATGGCGGCACCATCCCCGACGGGGTGGAGCGGATCGTCGTCCCGGCGGCTCCGGCGGCGTGGCTGGACGCGCTGGCGCGGTTCGGCACGATGTCGTTTCGCGATGTGGCCGGGGCGGCCGCGCGCCATGCCCGCGACGGATTTGCCGTCCATCCGCTGCTGGTGGACACGATCACCGAGCACGCGGACGGCTACCGCGCCTTCCCTTCCAGCGCCGAGGTCTATCTGCCGCATGGCCGCCTGCCCCGGGTCGGCGAGCGGTTCGTCCAGACCGACCTCGCCACCACCTTCGAGCGGCTGTTCGCGGCCGAGCGCGCGGCCCCCGGCACCCGCGAGGCGGGCCTGCAGGCGGTGCATGACGCCTTCTATCGCGGCGATCTGGCGGCCGAGATCGTGGATTTCGTACAGGCCGAGGGCGGCTTTCTCACGCGTGAGGACATGGCCGGCTACCGCTGCCGCACGGAACCCGCGCTGGAGACCGCGGCGCTGGGGGGGCGGCTGTTCGTCTGCGGGGCGTGGTGCCAGGGGCCGGTGCTGGCGATGGCGCTGCGCCAGTTGGAGGCGGCAGGGCTGGCGGGACTGGCCCACAACAGCGCCGACTACATCCATCTGCTGGTGGAGGTCCTCGACAATGTCTTTGCCGACCGCGAGTACCATTTCGGCGATCCCGCCGTGGTCGATGTCCCGCTCGACCGGCTGATGTCGGACGCGCATGCCCGCGCGCGGCTGGCACAGATTGACCCGCGCCACGCCCGCGGCGCGATGCCGGGGCGGCTGCTGCCGGGGGGCGGGCCGGAGGCGTCGGTCCCGGCGGGCGACGACGACCCCCGCCCCGAACCCGACACCTCTTACGTCGCGGTGATCGACGCGGCGGGCAATGCCTTCTCGGCCACCCCCAGTGACGGGTCATGGTCGGTGCCGGTGGTGCCGGGGACCGGCCTCGTGCCGTCCTCGCGCGGGAGTCAGTCGCGGCCCGACCCACGCCACCCCTCGGGGGTGGCGCCGGGCAAGCGGCCGCGCCTGACGCCCAACCCCGCGATGTTCCTGCACGACGGCGGCGTGATGCCCTTCGGCACGCCGGGCGGCGATGTGCAAAGCCAGGCGATGCTCCAGTTCCTGCTCAACCGTGTGCATTTCGGCATGGGCCTTCAGCAGGCGATCGAGGCGCCCCGGTTTGCCACCTACAACTATCCCGGGTCCTTTGCGCCGTTCACCCACCACCACGGGCTGGTCAAGCTGGAGCCCGGCATCGCCGACACCACGGCCGCGGCGCTGGCGGACCGGGGGCACGCGATGTCGCGCTGGCCGGACAACGACTGGCGCGCGGGCGGGCTGTGCGCGGTGCAGTCCGTCGCGGCCGAGGGGCTGATCCTGTGCGGCGCCGACCCGCGGCGCCCGTCCCACGCCATCGCGAGCTGACCGCCGCCCGCGGGGGCGCCATCGTGGAACGCCCACGGCGCTGCGGCGTTTGAAAGAAGCGTCCCCGTGCCGGCGCGGGCCGGCGCGCGCCACCGCGTGGCTGCCCCGCAGCGGGCAGCCGCCCCCGAGGGACGGCGCGACGCACGGAAAACCGCGCGGAGATGGGCGCCGCGCGTGCTATGACCCTCGCACCGGGGGATCACACACCCCCGCCGTCGGCCCAGGGCATCCGATCGCCCGGGTCGACGCTGTTCCCCACAAGTTCAGGAAAGACGGCCATGTTCATTCGCGTCGGGCACGAGATCATCATCGAAAGCAATCCGGACACCGTCCTGATCCTTGCGCTGTCGCTGCATTCGGAGTTCGATGGCCGGATCATCGGATCCCCCTCGGTGCAGGCCGACCGGGACCTGCCGCTGGAGCCGTTCACCGACAGCTTCGGCAACCGGCTGACGCGGCTGCGGGCGCCCGGCGGGCAGCTCAGGCTGTGGTCAGACTGCATCGTTGAGGTCGCCGGACAGCCCGACCCCTTCGACTGGACCGCCCGACAGCACGACGTCGACGCGCTGCCCCCCGAGACGCTTCAGTTCCTGACCCCCAGCCGCTATTGCGAATCCGACCTGCTGGCCCCGGAGGCGCTGCGGCTGTTCGGCGCCACCCCGCCGGGCTGGGCGCGGGTGCAGGCGATCTGCAACCATGTCCACAACAACGTCACCTTCGGATATGGCTTTGGCCGACCGACCAAGACCGCCAGCGACATCCACCGCGAAAGGACCGGCGTCTGCCGTGACTTTGCGCTGCTGTCCATCGCGTTCTGTCGCGCAATGAACATCCCCGCCCGCTATGCCAGCGGGTATCTGGGCGACATTGGCGTGCCGCCCTCCGGGCCGGGCGACTTCTGCGCCTGGTTCGAGGCCTATCTGGGCGGGCGCTGGTACACCTTCGACGCGCGCTACAACACGCCGCGGATCGGCCGGGTGCTGATGGTGCGCGGGCGCGACGCGGCCGACGGGGCCATGATCACCTCGTTCGGGGCGCACACGCTGACATCGTTCCGGGTCTGGACCGACGAGGTGCCCGGAACCCCCGACGACGCCACCCTGCACGCGATGCTGCGCCACCGCCCCGAGGCCGAGGCGCTGGTCCTGGGCCCGCCCGACTGACGGCCCCGAGCACCGACGACCCGGGGCCGACCGACACGCGCGCCCTCAGGCGGGATAGCGGTACTCGGCGATCAGGGCCCAGATGGCGCGGTTCAACGCCTCCAGATTGCTGATGGCGGCGTCGATGTCCGCCCGCGCGGCCGCATCCAGAAGGTCGGTCTGGCCGACCTTGATGGCATCCCGTCGGTCGGCGATGCGCATCTGGATCGTGCGCGGGGCCCCGCCGTCGGGATCGAAGGAATAGATGCAGTGGTTGTAGCGGTTGCGCAGCCCCGAAAGACCCAGAAGCCGGCGGGTCACCTCCAGCACGCGGGCGCGCTCGGCGGGGTCGCGGCCGTCCATCTTGGACAGCCGCTCGACCAGATCGACACGGGCACGCGTCGTGTTCAGCGTCAGAAAGATGATGACCGCCGTTTCCTTGGTGGTCCCCACCAGCCCCGCGATCAGGTGGATCAGCAGGCTTTCGGTGTTGGTCCAGCTGTAGTTCAGCCGCCCGATCAGCAACATGATCGCGTCGAAGTCGGGCGGCCGCTGGAGCTCGGTCACGGCGTCCCGCCCTGCTGCCGGGTCAGGAACCACTGCGCGGCCTGGGTGCGATTGCGCACGCTGATCTTCTTCATGATGTGATGCAGGTGCAGCTTGATCGTATGCTCGGTCAGCGAAAGTTCATGCGCGATGGTCTTGTTGCGCTTGCCTTCGGACACCAGCGCCAGCACCTCGCGCTCGCGCGGGGTCAGGGAAGCATGCAGCGGGTCGACGCGCGGATGCACCGGCTTGTCCGGCAACGCATCGGTGTCCAGCAGGCGCGCGGGCACCACGCAATCGCCGCTCAGCGCCAATCGGAACATCGGCGTCCACTGATCGACCGGCAGGTTCATCGGCAACAGCCCGATCGACGCAAGGATGTCGCAGCGCCGACGCAGGGCCAGCAGCTGCCGGGCCATCTTCTCGTCGCGGTAGGCCAGGATCCAGCGCGCGCCCGGGTGGTCGGCGATCCATCCCTTGGGGTTCGCCAGCATGTCGCGGGCCATGTCGTCGGCGACGATGATGAAGCGCTTGGCGCCCGACGTCGGCGGCAGATCCTCCAGCCGATCGACGCGGCAGACGTCCATCGACGGGGCCTCGGCCTCGGCGATGCGCAGGATCCAGTCGGAAAACCCGTTGGAATCCCCCAGAAAGACGATCATGCCGCGCATTCCGCACGGCGTCGGTGCAACAGCACCCGTCACGCCAGACTCAAGAGCTCTGACCATCTGTACCCCCTCACAGCGGACGAAGTCGCGCCAACCCGGCGCCAACACACCCCATCCTTGAAAAACACACTCAACTGTCCACGAGATTAGCACAAAAGAAACCGGTTGCGCACCGCTCAAAAGAGCGGCGCGACATCGCCGCACCGGCGCCCCCCGCGACCGCGAACCGGAGGAGGCCGCGCAACACTCTGTTTTAATTATATTTCTCGGGACACCACCGATGCGAAAGTCGGCCAGATCGTCATCGCCCGATGGGTGTATTGCCTTCGGACCCAGAACCAACGGTCAGTCGGCGCACGTGATTCGCGTCCGGTCACGACCCCGTGTGCGCGCCCCCGGCCCGGACGTTTTCCAAATGCGCTCAGCGATCTGGCGGCGGCAGAACGGTCATTGATCCTTTGAACGGCTATCTTCGTGTTCCCGCCGGTGGGATCATTCCGATGCGCTCGTGAAACCCACGGCGCAGGAAACGGCCGCCTGTATCATCGGGGAATGGCATTTCCCGCATCGACCCGACTCAGGCGTAAAAAGGGGAGGGCTGCGAAAGCATCACCGTGCCGATCCGGGCCGACCCTTCTGGCGGGTCTGGCGGATCGGGTTCTCAGTCATCGGAATGGACGCCGCCGATATGCAGCCTTTGACATGACTGGCGTGCACCGGGGCGTCACGGGAGACGCGAAATGAACGACAATCGCAACAACAACTTCGTCATCGGCGAAGTCGACATCGAAACCCTGAACGCCGAGATCGACGCCGCGATCGAGATCGAACAGGCCGATCTCGACGTTCTGGCACAGCAACAGGGGCAGGACGCCTCGGCCGTGCAGGATCAGGGCCAGGGGCAGGACCAGGGACAGGACCAGGGCCAAAGCCAGGGTCAGGACCAGGGACAAGGCCAGGATCAGGGCCAGGGACAGGACCAGACCCAGTCGAACGACGGTTCCGGTAACAGCAGCAATGCGATCAACATCGACTTCGGCGGCGGCGAGTGGATTCCCCGCGACGACGATTTCATCGATGTCGATCTGAACGATGCCCAGATGGGCGACGTGATCGCATCGCAGGGCGACATGCGTTTCAGCCCGGGCGATGATGTCACCCTCGAAGGGGTCGCCTTTGGCGATGGCAACAGCAGCGCCTTTGCCATTTCGCAGGCCAACACCCTGAACGACGACGACTACCTGCATGACATTTCGCTGAAGAACGAAGGCGAGTTCCACCAGCACGGCAGCGCCCATGGTGGCACCGCCGAGGCGGGCGACGGCATCAACGCCGGGTCCGTCGGCGGCGACAGCGGCGGCAAGGCCTTTGCCGACGGTGGCGACGGTGACGGCGGTGGGGCCAAGGGCGGCATGGCCATGGGCGGCACCGGCCACGGCGCCACGGGTGGCGATGCGGACGCCGATGCGGGCCCCGGCGGGGACGCCTCGGCCGACGGCACCAGCCATGGTGTCGGGATGGGCATGGCCAAGGCCAATGGGGACGCCCAGGGCGGCGCGGGCGGCGATGCCGACGCCACATCCGACGCGGCGCTGGCGAACGACAGCACCCAGGACGGGACCGGCAGCGGCGGTGACGGCGGGGCGTCGACGGCGCTCGGTGTCGGCCTCGGGCTGGCGGAGTCGGACGCCGGCGCGGACGCGGGCGATGCGACGGGCGGGGCGGCCGATGCCTCGGCCGGTGGCATGGGCATGGGCAAGGCGGACGCGGACGCCGAGGCGGCGGGTGCCGACGGGGCCGCAGCCACGGCCGACTCGGACGTCGACTCCGAGGCCGGCGCGGGCTCGGAGGCCGCAGCCGCCGAGGCTGACGGCGGCGACGGCTACTCCATCGGGGCGGGCCTCGGGCTGGGGCTGGCCGGGTCGGAGGCCGACACGGACGGCGCCGATGGTGGCAAGGCCAGCGGCACGGCCACCGGCGAGGCCGGGACCGAAGGCGGCAGCGGCGCCGACGCCGGTGGCGCCATGGCGGGCAAGGGTTATGGCACCGGCGGTGACGGCGGCGACGCGGGGGCGGGGTCGACCGCCACCAGCGACGTCGATGCCACGGCCATCGGCGGCGCAGGGTCGCCCCCCGCCAGCGGCTTCGATGCCATGGTCGTGGATGGTGGTGGCGGCACCGACCCGGTCCCGGGTGATGCAAGCAACGTCATCGACAGCGCGGCCGACTCCGGCGAGGCCGGTGCCGGCGGCGGCAACGGCGGCGACGGGCGCGGCACCGGCGGGGATGCCACCGGCGGCACCGCGGCCACCGGCGATGTGACCGGCACGGCCGACGGCCGCGGCAACACCGATGCCAGCGGCGGGGCCGGGGGCACCAACGCCACCGACAGTGCCGCCGACGGCACCGGCACCGGCACCGGCACGTCTGAAGCGATGGCCGGAATGGGCGGCACCAGCACCGCCGACAGCGGCGCCGAGGCCGCATCGACCGGGACCGGCGCGGCCGATGCGCTGGGCGGTGCGGGCGGTGCCAACACCGCCGACAGCGCGGCCGACGGGACCGGGACCGGAACCGGCACGGCGGACGGCCAGGGCGGGGACGCCACCAACGACGCGGTGGCGGAGTCGGCGGCGACCGGCAGCGGTGACGGCGGGGCGGACTCGGCCGGGGGTGCGGGGGGATGGTCCGACATCTTCGCGCAGGCCGACCTCGACGGCACGACGGACTCGATGGCCGAGGCCATCGCCGGATACGGCGGCGACGGCACCTCCAGCACCGATGCGACCAACGCATCGACCGGGTCGGGGGTCGTGGACGCGACCGGCGGCACCGGCGGGGGCACGGCGGCCACGGCCATGGCGGGCGATGGCGGCGCCGCGACGGGCGGCGCGGCATCGCTGGGCGATGTCATGGGCGGCGCCGGGTCCGGGGGTGCGGGAGGCACCGCCGGGATCGGGGACGGCGGCGCCGGTGGCGACCTCGGCAGCTGGGGGTCGGGCAACGGTGACGACGGCATCGTGACCGGCGAGTCCTTCGCCTCGGCGGCGGCGCAGGTCACGACCTCGGCGTTCAACATGAACGTCGTGATGGGCGCCAACGTGCTGGGCAACACGGTCGACATGACGGTGGTGGGCGGTGCGCTGACCTCGTCCGTTGTCGGCGACGACGCCAGCTGAGCCGGACCGAAACCGCTCCGGGGCCGGGCTTCCGGCCCCGGGGCAACCCCCGGGCGCGGGCGCCAGGGCATCGCCGGGTCCGCGCTCCGGCAAATGGGAAGAACCATGGCGCTTGATCGGATCACCGAAGAGATCGCCCATTTCATCGGGATGTTTCACCTCGGCATCGAGGCAGACCGACTCCGGCTCGAATATGACGCCTTTGCCGCCAGCCGGGCCGAGACCGACCACACCCCCACCGAGACGCCGATGCCGGAGGTCTCGGCCCCCTATGCGCTGAAGGGGTTCGTGCCGGGACTGTCCTACGAGCATCCGCAGGCGCAGGTGCCGCTGCTGCCGCTGCCGACGATCGAGGTCCGGGCGCTGATGCCCGACGTCGCAGCACCGCCGCCGCCGCAGGCGCCCGCGGCCACCGACAGCCGCGCAGGCCCCGTGGCCACCGAGGGTCAGGTGACATGGATCCTGCCCGAGATCGCGCCGAACTCCCTGCTGATCGTGATTTCCCAGACCGCCGATCTGTTCGACAATGACCTGGTGCTGGTCACCGGCGAGACACCGTTCACCGACCCGCAGGTGATGGTGGCGGCGCTGGAGCACGCGATCGAGCTTGCGCAGCACGCCCACGCCCCCGGCCATGATGCCGCCGACGGGGCGGTCGTGCCGCGCGCCAACGACATGGCGGCGCTGGCCGAGGCGATGGCCACCTTTGCGCCCGCCGCAGGGACGCACACCGAGGCCGCGCCGCACACGCTGCTGCTGTTGCGCGGCGAGGCGGCGCAGGGCGTCCACATCAGCGGCGCGCAGACCGCGCCCCCGCCCGACGATGGCGCGCCATCGGACGCCCCCGCGCTGCCGGATTTCACGGAGCTGCTGCCCGCCTTTCTCGCAGCCCGCCCGCAGTCCGGGGACACGGCCGGGGAAAAGGACGCCTTTGCGCTGCCGCCACGGGCACTGCCGCCGCCACAGATCGCGCCCTTCGGGGTCGATCCCGGCCATACGGTCGTCACCGGCGCCAACACCCTCGTGAACGAGGCGGTGATCAGCCAGAGCTGGATCGACGCGCCGGTGATCGCGGTGGCGGGCGATGCGATCCGGCTCGATCTGGTCAGCCAGGTCATCCTGCGCCACGCGACCTCCGACGCGGCGCCGGCACAGGGGATGGGGATGGGGATGGGGATGGCGGCGCCCTCGCGCGCGATCAACGCCGTCGAGATCGACATCCGCGACGCCCCCGCCCCCATCACCGCCTCCACCGCCGGGGGCGTGTTTCCCCAGAGCTGGTCCGTAACCCGCGTCGAGGGCGACCTGATCGCCGTCAACCACGTCCAGCAATTCGCCTTTGTCAGCGACTTCGACCGGGTCGAGGTCACGGTCACCGCCGCCGCAAGCTACCTCGGCACCGGCGAGAACACCGTCCTCAACACCGCCGTGCTGCGCGAGCTGGGCTTTCACTACGACCTGATCCTGGTGGGCGGCGACATGATCACCCTCAACCAGATCCACCAGACCAACGTGCTGCTGGATGCCGATACCGTCGCCGGGGCGCACCATCCGGGTGTGACGATCACCGCGGGCGACAACCTTCAGTACAACCGCGCCGAGATCACCCAGGTCGGGCGCGACGAGATGGTCGCGATGCGCGACACCTTCCAGTCGGCGCTGGCGGACATGGCCGGGGGCGGGCGCGACATCGGCCCGGATCTGGCCCGCGACGCGCTGTTCGAGGGCAGGTCGGCGCTGAAGGTGCTTCAGGTCGAGGGCGACCTGATCAAGGCCAACATCATCGAACAGCACGCCTATCTGGGCGATTCCGACCAGATAGGGCTGATGCTGGAGGATTTCCTGGCCAGCGGACAGCCGGTGGAGGTGATCACCGGATCGAACGCGCAGTTGAACGCCGCGCGGCTGACCGACTTTGGCCTCGATTCCACCGTGATGGTGGCGGGCACCGCCTACAGCGATGCGCTGATCCACCAGGCGCAGCTGATCGACCCCGAGGCGCCGCCCACCGGCGTCGGGCTGGTGCCGCTGGCCAACGAGGCGGTCGCCTTCCTCGCCGACGGGATGACCTTCGATGCCCGCGATGCCGATCCGGCGGCGCCCCAGTCGCTGGCCGAGCACCTTGCCGGTGGCGACGGGCTGAATGCCGTCCTGAGCTGATCCCAGAGACCGAGGGCCATCCGATGAAGGACCGCGTTGACTTGCCGACCCTGCGGCTGACCCCGGACATGCGCGCCGATGCGCCACCGGCGCAGGCGCCGCGCGCCCGCGCCACGGCGATGCCGCCCCCCCGCGCAGGCACCGCATCCCAGGACGGCC
>NZ_NHSD01000288.1 GCF_016653255.1 Rhodobaculum claviforme | reverse complement strand
TGATGGGGGGCGTGACGGGGGCGGCGCTGGGCTATCTGGCGCTGCTGCCGTTCCCCAGCCGCGGCGAGTTCGTGTCGGGCACGCTGCCGATGGACATCACCCAGGGCTCCTACGGGCTGGCGATCACGCTGACGGTGATCGGCGCGGTGCTGGCCTCGATCCTGCCTGCGCGGGCGGCGGCGCGGGTCGATCCGGTGACGGCGATCGGCCAATGACCGCGCTGCTGGAGGTGCGCGACCTGGTCAAGACCTTCGGCGCGGGCGAGGCGGCGACCCATGTGCTGCGCGGCCTGTCGCTGACGCTGGAGGCGGGCGATCTGGCGGCGCTGCTGGGCCCGTCGGGCTCGGGCAAGAGCACGCTGCTGACCATCCTCGGCACGCTGATGAAGCCCACATCGGGCAGTCACCGGATGCTGGGCCTGGATCTGGTCGCCGCCGATGACGCCGCCCTGACCGAGTTCCGCAACCGCCACATCGGCTTTGTCTTTCAGTTCCACAACCTGTTGCCGGACTTCACCGCGCTGGAGAACGTGATCTTCCCGACCGCCGTCCGCGCGGGCCGCGAGACGCCCGCCGCCCGCGCACGTGGCCGCGAGCTGCTGGTCCGCATGGGGCTGGAGGCGCGGGTGCACTTCCCCTCGGCTGCGCTGTCGGGGGGCCAGAAGCAGCGCGTCGCGGTTGCCCGGGCGCTGATGAACCGCCCCGAGCTTGTGCTGGCCGACGAGCCGACCGGCAACCTCGACCGCGCATCGGCCATGCAGGTGATGGCCCTGATCGCCGAGATCAACCGCGACGAGGGCACCACCTTCCTGATCTCCACCCATGACGAGAAGATCGCCGCCGGATGCCACCGCCGGATCGTGGTCGGCGACGGGCTGGTCCGCGATGCCCCGACGTGACCGCAGCGGTCGGGGGGGCGGCGGGCCGACCCGCCGCGGCTGCGGCCGTGATGCCGGACGGGTCATCCCCGCGCGATCCCCGGCGATCCGGTCGGTCGCGGCCGGACCCCGCCGACGGACGCCCGCCGCCCCCGGGATCATCCGCACCGATGTCGCGTCGACGCCAGGACCCCGCCCCCTTTTGGTGGCAGTATTTGCCGGATGGCGTCCCCGGTGCGCGAGGGGCAGCCCGGACGGCGTGGCCCCGCCGGGTGGACGAGAGGGCGGGTGGACGAGAGCTTGGGGCCAGAACCTGAAACCACGACGAGAGGGCCAGATCCATCCGCCGGATCGCGGCGCAGGATGGAGCGGCAGTGACCGCCGCCGAAGTCCCGGGCGTATGGGGCGGATGGTCAGCGGGCTCGGATCGTCACACCATCCCCGCGCCCCCGGCCTTGACCTGAGGGGGGGCGCCCGCCGTCGACGGTCCGCGCAGGGCTCCGCCCCCGGTGCGCGCCCCGGCCTGTGCGTGCATCACAGCGTCAGCAGCAGCGCGCGCAGGCCGGGTTCGCGCACCATCGTCGCGGCCTCGGCCGGGCTGACCCATCGGCGGGTGCGCTGGCCCGCTTCGGGAAAGTCCTTTCGGACGTCGTGCACATGCACGCGGAATACCTCCACCCGGCAGGGCATGGGCAGGCCGCCGTCGGTGACCTTCTCGGTGGTATAATGGCCCAAGGGATCGGGATCGACGTTGCCGCGCACGCCCGCTTCCTCCCACGCCTCCTGGCAGGCGGCCTGGGCGAGGGTGCGCCCGGCCATTGGCCAGCCCTTGGGCAGGATCCAGCGCCCGGTGCCCCGGCTGGTCACAAGAAGGACGTCACACCCCCCCCTGGGCGCGGCGCGTGTGCACACGGCGGCCACCTGCAACTGCGGCGGGCGGCGCAGCATCGGACCGACCGTGTCGTCCAGAAGCCGGAACAGGGGGTGTTGCGTCATGGCCATCCTCTCGGAGCATCGCGGGACTATGGTGGCTTTTCATGAAGATTCAATGAAAACCCGCCATTGCCGCGCCGCCACCCTATTCCAGCGCCGCGATGCCCAGCGGCGGACAGGGCGACAGGTCCGAGCTTCCGGCATCGCCGACCTCACGGGCCAGATCGCGCAGCGCGCTGCGCAGGCCTTCCTCCAGCACCGGGTGATAGAACGGCATCGCCAGAATCGCCGCGACGCTCAGGCCCTGTTCCACCGCCAGCGCCAGCAGATGGGCCATGTGCTCGCCGGCCGGGGCGCAGATCTCGGCGCCGCGCAGGGTGCCGGTGCGGCGGTCGGCGGCCACCGTCAGCCGGCCGTGGGCGCTGGCCATGGTGCGCGCGCGGCCCTGCCGGGCAAAGTCCACGGTGGCGGTGGCGGTGGTCGCGGGGTTGCAGTCGGCCGGCGCGGTGCCGACGCGGGCCACCTGCGGGGCGCAGAACACGATCGACAGCGGCGTGCGGCGGCAATGGGGTTGCGGATCGGAGGCGACGGCATTGCGCCCGGCGATGTGGCCCTCGTCCGCGGCCTCGTGCAGAAGCGCGCGGTCGGCGTTGGCGTCGCCCGCCATCCAGACCGCCAGATCCCCGATGCGCAGGGTGTTGGGGTCGACCTGCGGCAGGCCGCGGGCGTCCAGATCGACGCCGAGCGTCTCCAGCCCCAGCCCCTTGACGTTGGGCGCCCGGCCCAGCGCCGCGAGCACCGCATCGACCGTGACATCGCGGCCGCCGCCCGTCACGCGCAGGCCGCCCCCGGCGTCCTCCACCGTGACCTCGGCGCCCAGATGCACGGCCATGTCCGCCTCCAGCACCGTCAGCAGGGTGGCCAGCATGTCCGGGTCGCGCAGCCCCGCCACGGTGTCGGCGGCGTCGAACCCCGTCACCGTGCAGCCCAGCCGCGCCAGCGCCTGCGCCAGTTCCACCCCGATCGCGCCCAGGCCCACCACCGCGATGCGCCGCGGCAGGTCCGGAAGCTCGAACAGGGTGTCGGAGGTCAGCACCCGGTCGCCCAGCGCGGCCCAGGGGCCGGGCACCACCGGATGGCTGCCCGGCGCCAGGATGATGGCACGGGCGTGGATGACGTCGCCGTTCACCTCCAGCCGGTCGGGGGCCAGCAGGCGCGCACGCCCCGCGATGGCCCGGTCGCCCAGCGTGCGGTGGACCGATTGCGGCCCCTTGACGAAATCGTCGCGCAGCGCGCGCACGCGTGCCAGCACGGCGGGGATGTCGGCCGACACCCCCTCGGCCCCGCGCAGGCCGAACTCGGCGAAGCTGTGACGGCGGTGAAGGGCGTTGGCGGCCTCGATCAGCGCCTTGGAGGGCATGCAGCCGCGCGCCGCACAGGTGGTGCCCCAGTCGCCCGCGTCGATCAGCACGAAGTCATCGGTTTCGCGGCGCACCTCGCGCAGCGCGCTGAGACCGGCGGTGCCGGCGCCGACGATGGCCACGTCAACGGTTCGGGTCATGGATATCCTCCGGGTTCGGGGGGTGGGGTGCCGCGGACGACGGCGTGGACGAACGCCAGCTTGCGCAGGGCCACGGCGCCCAGCGCAAAGGGATACGCCGGCTCGTGCCCCATCGAGGCGTTCAGCGCGTTGATTGCCACCGTCAGCGGCAGCCACTGTGCCACCAGCGTGTCGAAGTCGGTCGGGCGATAGGGATCGCGCGCGGGGTCGGCCGCCAGCGCCCGCGCCGCCGTCGCCCCCGGATCGAGGCCGAGGCCGAACGCCCAGGCCGTCTCCAGCGTGTCGAGCATCAGCAGATAGTGGTTCCAGCTTTCGGCCCAATCCTCCCACGGGTGGGCGGCGGCATAGGCGCTGACGTGGTGCTGCGGCCAGTCGGGGGGCGGGCCGTTGGCGTAATGCTGCGCCAGCGCGGCGTTGTAATCGGCCGAATCATCCCCGAACAGCGCCCGGAACGGCCCCAGAAGGGCGGTGCCGCGCACCAGCCGGTCCCAGTAATAATGCCCCGATTCATGGCGCAGATGGCCCAGGATCGTGCGATAGGGTTCGGCCATCTGGGCGCGCATGCGCTCGCGCGCGACCGGATCGGCCTCGGCGATGTTGATGGTGATCAGCCCCTCGGCGTGACCGGTCATCACCCGCCCGGTCTCGGAGAAGCTGGGCGCGACATCGGCAAGGAAATCGAACGCAAGGCCGCCGGGCCCGTCCGCCATCGGCGCCACCGGCAGGCCAAGGCGCAGCGCGGCATAGATCAGGCGGCGCTTTTCCTCCTCCAGCCGTTTCCACAGCGTCCGGTTCCAGGGCTGCGACAGGTCGGGGACGGTGCGGTTCAACCGGCATGACACGCAGAACGGCTGCGTGAGGCCCGCGTCCTCCCCCTCCACCATCCAGTTGCAGCCCATCAGCTGCGCGTAATGGGTACACTTGCGCCAGCGGCGCCCCTGCACCGTCGCCGATCCGTCCGGGCCGGGGGCCACCATCGCCATCGCGCCGGGGGCAAAGCCGATCTCGGCGCCGCAGGCGGTGCACAGGCTGTTGTTGAAATACACCGTCGCCCCGCAAGCGGGACAGGCAAGGAGTTTCATCGCGCGCCCCGTCCGCTGCTGTGGTTGAGAGGTGTCATGTCCGCTCGGCCCGCCCCATGGCATCGGGCGACGCGATGGCGCGCCCATGCACCCGATGTCGTGCGCCCGGGGCGCGGCTACAACCCCCGCCGCAGGCCCTGCCCCCGGCACATGCGCCTGCGCGGGCCCCCGCCACAGCCCCAGACGCGGGCGACACCACCTATCCCCGCCGTGATGGCGCGGGGGCCCTCAGCCGCCGCGGCGCAGGGCACGCCGCAGATCGCTGGGCCGGAACGCCCCCGTCAGCGCCCCGAGCGCGGCATAGCTGGCGCCCCCCACCCCGATCAGCCCCGCCAGCGCCGCATAGCGCAGGCCCGGCGTCGCCAGCGCCTCGGCCAGCAGCGCCTCGGTCGGCCACAGCACCGCCCCCATGCCGACAGCCGCCAGCAGGATGCGCGGCAGGCGCCGGCGCAGGCGGTCGTCGTAGCGCCCCTCGGGGCCCATTCCGCGCGCGCCCAGCGCCAGTTGACCCACCATGGTCCAGCCCGCCAGCGTGGTCGCGATCGCCGCGGCGATGAAGCCGATCACCGGCGCCAGCCCGATCGCCACCACCGCGTTGACCACCATCGCCCAGACCGCAAACCGGAACGGCCGCCGCGTGTCCTCCCGCGCGAAATAGAGCGGCTGCATGACCTTGTGCAGCACGAACGCCGGCAGCCCGAGGCCATAGATCGCCACCGCCAGCGCCGTGGCGGCGGTGTCGGTGGGGCCGAAGGCGCCACGCTCGAACAGGACCGACACGATGGGGTGGGCGACCACCATCAGGCCCACCGCGGCCGGCACGCTGAGGATCAGGGCGAATTCGGTGGCGCGGTTGTAGCTGTCGCGCCCACCCTGCGCGTCGTCGGCCCGCAGGCGGCGCGACAGGTCCGGCAGCAGCACCACCCCGATGGCGATGCCCACGATGCCCAGCGGCAACTGGTACAGGCGGTCGGCATAGCTCAGCCACGCCACCGCGCCCTCGTGGAAGGACGCCACCTGGCGCCCCACGATCAGGTTGATCTGCACCACCCCGCCCGCCAGCATCGCCGGCCCCGCGATCACCGCCAGCCGCTTCATCTCGGGCGTCAGGCGCGGCAGCCGCAGCACCGGGGTGAAGCCCGCGCGCCGCGCCGCCACCCAAAGCATGGCCAGCTGCGCCACCCCCGAGATCGGCACCGCCCAGGCCAGCGTCTCGCCCATCGGCCAGCCGGCACGCGCGGCCCACAGGATCGCTGCGATGAACACCACGTTCAGCAGCGTGGGCGTGGCCGCCGCCGCGAGGAACCGGCCCATCGCGTTCAGCACCCCCGACAGCAGCGCCGCCAGCGAGATGAACAGGATGTAGGGAAAGCAGATGCGCCCGTAATGCACCGCCAGATCGAACCGCGCATCGCCATAGAACCCCCCCGCCATCGCCAGCACCAGCCACGGCATCCCCGCCAGCGCCACCAGCGTGAAGACGATCAGCACGCTCGCCAGACCGGCAAAGGCGTCGCGGCCGAACTCGGTCGCGTTCTCGCCGCCCTCCAGCCGCTTGGCGAACATGGGCACGAACGCCACCGCGAACGCGCCCTCGGCAAAGAAGCGGCGGAACATGTTGGGCAGGGTGAAGGCGATCAGGAACGCCTCGGCCACCGGGCCCGCGCCCAGATACGCTGCAATCAGCACGTCGCGCACGAACCCCGCGATCCGGCTGACAAAGGTCCAGAGGCTGACGGTCAGGAAGGCGGCCAGCAGGCGGATGGGCCTCAAGGGGTGTCTCCCGTGTGGGGTGGAGTGGGCTCCGGTCTGCCGCGTG
>NZ_NHSD01000287.1 GCF_016653255.1 Rhodobaculum claviforme | reverse complement strand
TGCGGCGCGGGCGGGGCAGGGAGGAGCCCTCGTGCTCGGTCATCTCCAGCAGGAGGCCGCCGCTGATGGGGTCGGCCTCGGCCAGGCGGACCTGCACGCGGTCGCCAAGCGCGATGACCCGGCCGGTTTCGGTGCCGGTGACGGTCTGCGCGTCCGGGTCGAGGCGGAAGAACTCCGCCCCCAGCGTGCGCAGCGGCACCAGCCCGTCGGCGCCGGTGCCGTCGAGGCGGACGAACAGCCCCGCGCGGTTCACGCCCGCCACACGGCCGCCGATGATCTCGCCCACGCGCTCCGACAGATAGGCCGCGAGGTAGCGGTCGGCGGTGTCGCGTTCGGCCGCCATCGCGGTGCGTTCGGTTTCGGAGATGTGCCTGGCGGTGGCCTCCAGCCGGTCGGCCTCGGCGTCGCTCAGGCCGTCGTCGCCCCAGCCATGGGCCCGGATCAGGGCGCGGTGCACGATCAGGTCGGCATAGCGGCGGATGGGCGAGGTGAAATGCGCGTACGCCCCCAGCGAAAGGCCGAAATGGCCCAGATTGTCAGGGCTGTAGACCGCCTGCGCCATGGCCCGCAGGGTGGCCATGTTGATGAGTTCATCGACCTCGGTGCCCTCGGCCTGCGCCAGCAGGCGGTTCAGGGCGCGGGCCTGCATGATCTGACCGGGCGCGAAGGCGAGGCCGGAGGCCTCTGCGACCTCGCGCAGGGCCTCCACCCGCTCGGGCGCGGGGGTGTCGTGGACGCGGAAGATCAGGGGACTGCGGCGGGACACCAGCTCCTCGGCGGCGGCGACGTTGGCCAGCACCATGAATTCCTCGATCAGGCGGTGCGCGGCGAGGCGGGCGCGAAAGCCGACCGAGACGACGTCGCCCGCGTCCGACAGCGTGATCTCACGCTCCGGCAGGTCCAGGTCCAGCGGGCCGCGGGCGTCGCGCGCCGCGGCGGCGGCGGCATAGGCGGCATAGAGCGGGGCCACCACAGGCACCTCCAGCGGCTCGGTGCCCGCGTCGGCGGCGGCCTGGAACTGTTCGTAGCTGAGGCCAGCGCGGCAGCGGATCGTGCCGCGCGCGAAGCGGTGCGCGCGCTTGGTGCCGTCGGCGCGCAGCGTCAGGCGCACGGCCATGACGGGGCGGTCCTCGCCCTCGACCAGCGAGCACAGGTCGGCCGACAGCCGCTCGGGCAGCATCGGCACCACCCGGTCGGGGAAATAGGCGGAGTTGCCGCGCAACACGGCCTCGTGGTCCAGCGCGGTGCCGGGGCGGACGTAGCGGGCGACATCGGCGATGGCGACCCAGACGATGTGGCCGCCGGGGTTGGCGGGGTCGTCGTCGGGGTGGGCGACCACGGCGTCGTCGTGATCGCGCGCATCGGCCGGGTCGATGGTGATGAAGGGCAGGGCGCGCAGATCCTCGCCCGGGGTGGCGCCGTCGAGGGGGGGGGCGGCCTCGGCCTCGTCCAGCACGTCGTCGGGGAAGGCGTGGCGCAGGCCGTACTGGTGGATGGCGATCAGCGACACCGACTTGGGCGCCATCGGATCGCCCAGCCGCGCGGTGATGCGCGCGCGCGGCAGGCCCAGCCGGGCGGGGCCGGCAAGGGCGGCCTCCACCAGCTCGCCGTCCTCGGCGCCGTCGGTGTCGCCGGCGAAGACGCGCCATTCGCGGCCCGCGCCCTTGTCAACCGGCAGGATGCGGCCGCCCTCGGGGCCGGTGCGGAACACGCCCAGCACGCGGCGGGGTCCGGCCTCCAGCCGTCGGATCAGGTGGCCCTGGTGGGTGTGGTCGTCGGCGTGTACGGGGGTAAGCTTGGCCAGCACCCGATCCCCCGCGCCCAGGGCGGGATCGCCGGGCCGGGTGATCATCAGGATGCGCGGCGCGGGGCCGTCGCCGTGCCACTCCATCGGGCGGGCGAACAGATCGCCGTCGGCGTCCGCCCCCTCCATCCGCAGCACGGCCACGGGGGGCAGGCGGTCGGGGCGGCGCGGCCCGCGCGCGCGGCGCGGGGTGATCAGCCCTTCCTCCTCCAGCGCGCGCAGGGCGCGCTTGAGTTCGGTGTGCGCCGCGCCCTTCAGCCCGAAGGCGCGGGCGATCTCGCGCTTGGAGGTCGCGTCGGGGTTCTCGGTGATCCAGGCGCGCAGGGCGTCGGCGGAGGGGATGCGTGTCATGCCGTGCCAACTAGCACGCGGGTCGGCCCGCGTCATGGGGCATTCGCGCTGTCGCCCGCGCCTCAGGCCCGCATCAGCCGGGTGATGCGGTCGTCCTGGTCGGCGCCCGCCCGCAGCGCGCTGTCATAGCCGAAGCGGTCGCGCAGGCCCGTGTCCCGCGCGCTGCCATCGAGGAACTTCATCGCCCAGTCGCCGAAACGGCGCCGCACGATCGGCCCGTCCCACAGCCGCTGCACGGCGTGGTGGCGCGGGTCGGCGGCGATGGTGGCGAACATCCCCTCCACCGCGTCGGGCGGGCCCTCCAGCACCTGATAGAACTGCACCCCGTCGAAATAGAGGCCCCCGGTCAGCCCCAGCGCCGGGTTGCGCGCCAGGCAGCTGCGCACAAGGTCCAGCATCCCGGGCGAAAAGGCGGGGATGCGCGACAGGCTCGCGTAAGCCAGGCTGGCCAGCATGACACACTCCTAACCCGCCCAGCCTAGCACAGCGCGCCGGGGCTGTCGCGTGCGGCCCCGGCGTTACGCGCGCCAGTCGGGGGGGCGCTTTTCGATGAAGGCCTGGATGCCCTCGGCGGTGTCGCGCCACAGCATGTTGTCCACCATCACCGCGCCGGTGTGGGCATAGGCGTCCGACAGGCCCATCTCCAGCTGGTCATAGAACGCGCGCTTGCCGATGCGCACGGCGGCGCCCAGCTTGCCCGCGACGGTGTCCGCCAGCGCCTGCGCCTCGGCCGCCAGCGCCTCGGGCGGGACGACGCGGTTCACGAGGCCCAGCGCCTCGGCGCGGGTGGCGTCGATGAAGCCGCCGGTGGTCAGCATCTCGAACGCCTGCTTGCGCGGGATGTTGCGGCTGAGCGCCGCCATCGGCGTGGAGCAGAACAGCCCGATGTTCACCCCGTTGACGCCGAACCGCGTGCCCTCGGCCGCCACCGCCATGTCGCACGAGGCCACCAGCTGACAGCCAGCGGCGGTGGCGATGCCGTGGACCTGCGCGATCACCGGCTGCGGCAGCTGGCCGATGGCCTGCATCACCGCCGCGCAGCGGGTGAACAGATCGCCGAAATAGGCGCGCCCGCCGTCCTCGGCCTGCCGTCCGGCCTGCATCTCCTTCAGGTCGTGGCCCGCGCAGAACGCCTTGCCCGCGCCGCGTAGCACCACCGCGCGCACCGTATCGTCGCCATCGAGTGCCACCAGCGCCTCCATCAGCGCCGCCAGCATCGCGTCCGACAATGCATTCAGGTTGGCGGGGCTGTTCAGCGTCAGCGTGGCCACCCCGCCCGCATCCTCGCGCAGCAAAAGATCGGTCATCTTGCACATCCTCCTCGGCCCGGCGAAACCATAGGGGACGGGCAGCGAGGGGGGAAGGGCATGGATCTGGCGATGGACGCGGGCGCGCTGGAGGCGTTTCTGGCCGTGGAGTTTCCGCAGGTGGCGGCGGATTTCGCGGTGGACGCCGTGGGTGCCGACGGGGTGACGGTGCGGCTGCGGGTGGCGGATCGGCACCTGCGCCCGGGCGGCACGGTGTCGGGGCCCAACATCTTTGCGCTGGCGGATCTGGCGATCTATTGCGCGATCCTGGCGCGGATCGGGCCCAAGGCGCTGACGGTGACGACCTCGGCGGCGATCGACTTCATGCGCAAGCCCGCCGCCGGCGTCGATCTGGTGGCCGAGGCGCGGCTCTTGAAGCTCGGCCGCGTGCTGGCGGTGGGGGACGTGCTGATCCGCTCGGCCGGGGCCGAGGCGGTGGTCGCGCGCGCCAGCCTGACCTATTCGATCCCGCCAGAGCGCTGATCGGACCGCTGATCGGGGCGCTGGTCCAGCCGGCGCTCCAGCTCCGCCAGCACGAACACCCGGATCGCGCTGGCCAGCCCGGTGTCGGGGCCGCGCTGTGCGTCGATTTCCGCCGCCAGCGCGTTCAGCGCCATGCCGCGGTCCTCGGCGATGCGGCGGAAGGCGCGCCAGAACTCCGTCTCCATGGAGACGGAGGTCGCATGCCCCAGCAGCGTCAGCGAGCGTTTCAGCGGTCGGCCCATTCGTCCCCTTCCCCGGCGCCCGCGTCGTCACGGCGGTGGCCGTCCAGCCGCGCGGCGGCGTCGGCGGCGCGCCGGGCCTCGGCCTGACGCTCGGCCCGGGTGCGGCCGTGCCGGGCGGCGTTGGCGTCGGCCGCCGTGCGCGCGGCGGTCCGGGCGCGGACCTTGCGCGCGCGGTTCAGGTTGACCAGATCGCCCATGCCGATACCCCCACTGCCGATGTCGCCACTGCCGATGCCGCCCCATCCTGCGCCGGCGGCCCCGGCGCTGGCAAGGGCCGCGCCCTCAGTCGGAGGGGCCGATCATCGCCTCGGGGCGCACCACGGCGTCAAAGGTCTCCGCATCGACGAAGCCGAGCGCGACGGCTTCCTCGCGCAGGGTGGTGCCGTTGCGGTGGGCGGTCTTGGCGACCTTGGTGGCGTTGTCATAGCCGATGGTGGGCGCCAGCGCCGTGACCAGCATCAGCGATTCGCGCATCAGTTTGGCGATGCGCTCCTCGTTGGCCTCGATCCCCGTGACGCAGTTGTCGGTGAAGGCCACCGCCGCATCGCCCAGCAGCTGCATGGACTGCAGCACGTTGTAGGCCATCATCGGCTTGTAGACGTTCAGCTCGAAATGCCCCTGCGACCCGGCAAAGCCCACCGCCGCGTCATTGCCGAACACATGCGCGCAGACCTGCGTCAGCGCCTCGCACTGGGTCGGGTTGACCTTGCCCGGCATGATGGACGATCCTGGCTCGTTCTCCGGCAGGATCAGCTCCCCCAGCCCCGAGCGGGGGCCGGAGCCCAGCAGGCGGATGTCGTTGGCGATCTTGAACAGGCTCGCGGCGACGGTCTTGAGCGCGCCCGACATCTCCACCAGCGCGTCATGGGCGGCGAGTGCCTCGAACTTGTTGGGCGCGGTGACGAAGGGCAGGCCGGTGATGTCGGCGATGCGGGCCGCCACGGCGGTGTCCCAGCCGTGTGCGGTGTTCAGCCCGGTGCCGACCGCCGTGCCGCCCTGCGCCAGCTCCATCACCGCCGGAAGGGCGGCGCGCACGCGGCGCAGGCCCATCGCGACCTGGTGGGTGTAGCCCGAGAACTCCTGCCCCAGGGTCATCGGCGTGGCGTCCTGGGTGTGGGTGCGGCCGATCTTGATAATGGCGTCGAACGCCGCGGACTTCGCGGCCAATGCGGCGTGCAGCTTCTCCAGCCCCGGAATCAGCACGTCATGGGCGGTGCGCGCCACCGCGATGTGCATGGCGGTGGGGAAGGTGTCGTTGGAGGACTGCCCCATGTTGCAGTGATCGTTGGGGTGCACCGGGTCCTTCGATCCGATCACCCCGCCCAGGATCTCGATCGCGCGGTTGGCGATGACCTCGTTGGCATTCATGTTGGACTGCGTGCCCGAGCCGGTCTGCCACACCACCAGCGGGAAGTGGTCGTCCAGCCGGCCCTCGTGGACCTCGGTCGCGGCCTGCACGATGGCGGCGCCCAGGCGGGGGTCGAGCTTGCCGGTCTCCATGTTGATCGCGGCGCAGGCGTGCTTGATGACGCCCAGCGCGCGCACGATGGCGACGGGCTGGCGTTCCCAGCCGATGGGGAAGTTCAGGATCGAGCGCTGGGTCTGCGCGCCCCAGTAGCGGTCGGCGGGGACCTCCAGCGGGCCGAAGCTGTCGGTCTCGGTGCGGGTGGCGGTCATGGCGGCGTCTCTCCCGTGCGGCGATGTCGCGGGGTGCATAGCGTGGGGCGGCGGGGCGCGCAATCGGCATGCTGATGCATACCGTGCCTCTACAGCCGGATCGCCGAGATCAGCCGGCCATAATCGGCCTCGCCGCCATGGGTGGCGCGGCGGTAGGAGTAGAACAGGCCCGGATCGGCATAGGTGCAGTGGCGCGTCCATTCCGCCGTGCCCACCCCCGCCGCGCGCAGCCGCGACAGCCCGAAGCCCGGCAGGTCGAACAGCAGCCTGTCGCCCGCGCCCCGCGCAAAGAACCGCGCGTGGCCGGGGTCGGCGTCCATGAACGCCTCGAGCATCTCCGGGCCGACCTCATAGGCGCGCTGGCTGATGGTGGGGCCGATCACGGCCACCATGCGCGCGGGATCGGCCCCCAGCGCGGCCATGGCCGCCACCGTCGCCTCCAGCACGCCCGACAGCGCGCCGCGCCAGCCCGCATGGGCCGCGCCGACCACCCCGGCGGCGGGGTCCGCCAGCAGCACCGGCTGGCAATCCGCCGTCAGCACCGCCAGCGCCAGCCCCCGCGTGGCCGTCACCATCGCGTCGGCGCGCGGACGCTCCGCCAGCGGGCCGGAGACGGTCACCACATCGGCCGAGTGCACCTGGTTCATCGACACCAGCCGGTCGGGCGCCACCCCCAGCGCCCCGGCCACCCGGGCGCGGTTGATGCTGACCACCGCCGACTGGTCCGACGACCCCGGCCCGCAGTTCAGCCCCGCGAACACCCCCGACGAGGCCCCTCCCTTGCGGGTAAAGAACCCGTGGCGCAGCGGCGCCAGCGTGCGGGAGGTCAGGATCTCGAGCATCACACCTCGTATCCCGGTGGGGCGGATCGCGTCGGCGGATACACGGCCAACACCTTAAACAGCGTTCCCATTTCCGCCGCGTCGGTCAAGCGGCGATGGGCGGCGCGGTGCGATTCCAGCGCCGCCCCGGTCAGCGATCGCGCAAGCCGCGCGGCACGCGCGTCGATGCCGAGGCGGCGCAGGAACTGCCCCTGCGGCACCGGCCCGGCGGTGGCGGCTCCGGCGGCGCGGGCGGCGATGGCCAACGGCTCGAAATCCACATGCGCGGTCAGGTCGGCCGCGCCGGGGTGCGCCAGCGCGGGATCGGGCGCGCCGCGCCACAGCGCCTGGAGCGTGTCGCCCCGGCTGCGCCAGTCGCCATAGTCGATCACCAGCGCGGCGCCGCCATGGCGCGCGATGCGCCCCGCCACCGCCGCCATGATGCCGGGGGCTGCGGGGCAGACCTCCACGACCTCGCCCGGTGCGGTATCGTCCAGACGGTGATCGAGCGCGGCCAGCGGCGCGGGCGGTGACAGCCCCCACACCAGCGCGTCGTCGGCCACGCCGACCATCCGCTCGGCCCATCCGGCGGGGTGGCGGACGAACTGGCGCACCGGCAGGGCGTCGAAGAATTCGTTGGCCAGCAGGAACAGCGGTGCCTCGGGCAACCCCTCCACCGTGTCGTGCCACCGCGCGGCCCCGCCCAGCCGCTCCGCCTGCACCGCGCGCAGCCGGGCCGAGGCCTCCACCAGATGCACCTCGGCGGCCGCGGCAAAGCCCGGCACCGCGCGCGCCGCGCGCAGCACATCGGCCATCAGCGTGCCGCGCCCGGGGCCGAGTTCGGCCAGCACCACGCGGGCCGGGGCCCCCTGGTCGATCCAGGCCTGCGCCAGTGCCAGGCCCAGAAGCTCTCCGAACATCTGGCTGATCTCGGGCGCGGTGACGAAATCGCCCGCGGTGCCGAATGGCTCGCGCGTGGCGTAATAGCCGTGCTCGGGGTCCAGCAGGCACGCCGCCATCACGTCGGCCCCGCGCATCGGGCCGTCGGCCCGGATGCGCCGCACCAGCCGCGCGGCCAGCGGTGTCATCGTGTCCAAAGCGCCCGGACCACCAGCGCCGCACCCAGCGCGATCATCGGCAGCGACAGCACCTGTCCCATCTGAAGCCCCGCATCGCCCAGCCGCAGGACATGGCCCGCGGGGTTGTCGAAGGTCACGAACTGCGCGTCGGCCTCGCGCCAGATCTCCACCACCAGCCGCGCCAGCCCGTATCCCGCCAGGAACACCCCCGTCACGAGGCCCGGACGCAGCAGCGCGCGCCCCCACACCACCAGCCCCAGCAGAACGAGGCCCAGCACCACCCCCTCCAGCCCGGCCTCATAGAGCTGGGTGGGATGGCGCGCGCACCCCATCGGGCCGATCATCGCGGGCGGGCAGTCCTGCGCGGCCGGCCCGGGAAACACCACGCCCCAGGGCACATCGGTGGGGCGCCCCCACAGCTCGGCGTTGATGAAATTCGCCACCCGGCCCAGCGCGATGCCCACAGGCGCGGCCAGCGCCATCGCATCGCCCAGCCGCAGCGCGGGAACGCCGTGGCGCCGGGCAAACAGCGCCGCCGCCACCGCCGCCCCCAGCAGCCCGCCGTGGAACGCCATCCCGCCCTGCCAGATCGCCAGCGCCTCCCATGGGTGACGCAGGTAATGGCCGGGCTGATAGAACAGGACAAAGCCCAGCCGCCCGCCCAGAATCACCCCCACGATGACCCAGGTCAGCAGCCCCTCCACCGCGCCGGGGGCCATCGGCGCCTGCCCGCCGGGCCACACCGCCGGGCGCCGCATCAGCGCCACCAGCACCCCCCAGCCGATCAGGAACCCCGAGATATACGCCAGCGCATACCAGCGCAGCGCCAGTGTGATCCCGCCCAGCTCGATCGCGAAGATCTCGGGGGTGATGTCGGGAAAGGGGAGGACCGCCTGCATGGCGCGGTGCCTCGCCCGGTGACAGGGCGAAGTCAACCTTGTCCTCGCGCGGTGCGCGGGCCATATGGAGGGTCAGACCGAGCGCGGGGGACAACCATGCAGAGCCGCAACAAGATTCTCGACGACTTCGCCCAGCTGATGACCAACGCCATGGGCGTGGCGCAGGGCGCCCGCGAGGAGGCCGAGACCGCCTTCCGCTCCATGATCGACCGCTGGCTGGCGGATCGCGACTTCGTCACCCGAGAGGAATTCGACGCCGTGCGCGCCATGGCCCAGAAGGCCCGCGAGGAAAACGACACCCTGCGCGCGCGCCTCGATGCGCTGGAAGCCGCCGCACCGAAGGGCTGAGCCGCCATCCAGCGCGCTTGACAGCCCGCCCGATCCGTTGTGATCACTTTGCGATGCTGCTGAACCCGCGCCCCCTGGATGCGACGGCGGCCGCGCACGAGCGGCTGTATCGCACGTTGCGCGGGCAGGTCATGCACGGAGAGCTGGCGCCGGGCCAGCCGCTGACCCTGCGCGGTCTGGCCAAGGCGCATGGCGTGTCCATGACCCCCGCGCGGGAGGCCGTGCGCCGCCTGGTCGCCGAAGGCGCGCTGACGCTGTCGTCGTCGGGCCGGGTCTCCACCCCCGAGCTGTCGAACGAGCGGATCGAGGAGCTGGCGTCGATTCGCGCCCTGCTGGAGCCGGAACTCGCCAGCCGCGCCCTGCCGCGCGCGCATTTCGCGCTGATCGACCGGCTGGTCGCCATCAACACCCTCAACGCCGAGGCCGTCGCCCGCCACGATGCCGTCGGCTACATCCGCACCAACCTCGAATTCCACCGCACATTGTACCTGCGCGCGCAGGCGCCCGCGATGCTGGCGATGGTGGAGACGGTGTGGCTGCAACTCGGCCCCACGATGCGCGCGCTCTATGGCCGGCTGCGCCGGGGCACCGCGCCGCCGCATCACCGCATGATCGTGGCGGCGCTGAAGGCGGGCGACGAGCCCGCGTTGCGGCTGGCGCTGCGCACCGACGTCACCCAGGGGCTGCGCCACCTGATCATCTGAGGGCCGCGCACGCTTTGGGAACCGCGCTGCGCAAAAGATAACATTCTGATATCCCAAGATAACTTGTATGAAAGGCCAACTTCCAGCACGCTGAACCCATAACATCGAAGGAGTTTCAGCCGTGCGTGCGTATCAGATTACTGCCCCTCTTCTGGCCCTGGCCCTCGCGGGTCCGGCCGCTGCCGCAACCCTCACCACGTCGGTCACCGGCAGCGGGGCCGGGCCGTTCGAACTCCACCTGACGCAGCCGCCCGCGGTTGATCCGGTTCGGGGCCCGGTTCTGGGGGTCACCTGGACCTTCACCCTCAGCGCCACGATCGACGGGACGGTGCAGAACTTCTTCAGCATGGGCAACAACACCCTGGAGGAGCTGACCGTCGGCTTGCGCGCCCGGAACCTGTCGGGTGTGCCCGGCACGGTGACTTCATCGGAGATTCTGGTTTCGGGCGATTCCGGGATCACCCCCCTGACGCTGGCCGTTGGTGATCCGGCGACCTTCACGAACGTCACGGCGGTGTACCGTGAATCGGGGATCGTGTCCGAGGGCGACCTGCTGTCCTGGGTGGACGGGACCACGGTGCTGACCGGCGACATCGTCTTCTTTTCCACCATCGTCAACGACGGCGGGGTCTTTGGGGTGACGGACCGGGAGTTCGACTGGACCGCGCGGCTGGATGCGACCTACGCCTATATCCCGGTGCCGGCATCGGGGGTGCTGCTGGGCACGGCGATGGCGCTGGTCCTCGGGGCGGGTGTGTTCCGCCGCCGCCGCGGCTGAGACGGCAGCCCCCCACCAGACCCCTGTTGCCCTGAGGGTCGTGCGCACCGCGCACGGCCCTTTTGCGTTGTGGCGGCTGCGCGCCGCTGGCCTGCGCCGTTCGCCTTGCGCGCGCGGGGGCGCGCGCGGGGGGACTCATGCGTCCGCGCCGGGAATCATGCAGGCCTGGATCGCGTCGTCCTCAGAGGAGTCGTGACAGCACCGCCGATCTCACAACCTGTGGTAGAAGGCCTGCCCAAGGATGCGGCAGCCGTGCGGTGCCGCCCCCTCCGCCCCCCCCCTACGAAGGGGTTTCTGCGCCCCCATTTGCGCCATCGACCTGATCGAAAGTTGGTTACGACTTGACTAACGGGTAGGTCTCGGTACGTTAGGGTTAACGCTTTGGTAGGGAGAATACCCATGAACCGCTCATTGAAGGTTGCTGGCATCAGTGCCGTTGCCCTCCTGATGGCTTCGGCCGCGACACATGCAGCAACGATCACCGTGAACGCCAACCCGGTCGCATTTGCGAACGGCGGGTCTGTCGGTAACACGGATGTTTCCATCGTGGGTTCGACCATCAGCGGTCCTGCGGTGCTTGACGCACGCTGGGAGGCTGCCAACGTCGCTTCGGTCACGCCGGCCGGCTACACCCTCGAGGCGGTGAACTGGGCATTGAGTGTGACCGGCACCTGGGCGTTCACGCTTGGAAATACTTCCGGTGGCAACATTACCTACCGGGTCGATTTCTACGAGGCTGAGTTCACGCCCGGCGCATGCTGCCCTCCGATCTTCGTGGGTTCTCCGAATGGTCTCGTGAGCGACTTTGACGACTTCAATGCTGGGCGCCAGAACGTCGTGGTCGCGCCGGGCCAGACCGTCGACCTCAACGGTCGTTCGTTCAACTTTTCCCAGGGGGGGTCGTTCACTGATCCGTCCGATCTGCTTGCCTTCATCAACAGCCCGACGCCCCGCCTCGAAGGGTTTCTCGAAACCTTCCTGAGCGCTCGCCTCCCGGCTGGTGATGATGTGAGCAACAACAGCACGACGCAGATGAGCCTCTCGTTGGAATATGTGTTCCGTCAGGACCCGGTGAACGTGATCCCGCTGCCGGCCGCTGGCTGGATGCTGCTTTCGGGCATCGCGGGTCTGGGCGGTCTGGGCTACTTCCGCCGCCGCACCAACGCCTGAGACGAGACGACCCTCCCACAGAGCGTTCTTTTTCTTCTGCGCCGTCCGCACCTTGCGGGCGGCGTAATTCGTTTGCGTGACCGCGCGCCGCGGGTGCCGACGCGACGCCGCACCCCGGGGGTCTGCCCAAGGCGGTGGAAGTGCGCTATGCCGGGGGTGGCCCGCATCCGGCGGCCCACGACAACCAACCGGACCGAGCATGACGCCCAAGACCGACGACACCGACACCGTCTCCGATCCCGCCACCCGGCCGTGCATCCTGTGCGTGGCGATCACCGGATCGGTGCCGACCAAGGCCGACAACCCGGCCGTGCCCGTCACCGTCTCCGAACAGATCGAAAGCACGCAGGAAGCCTTCGAGGCCGGCGCCGCCATCGCGCATTGCCATGTGCGCGCGGACGATGGCACGCCGACCTCGGACCCCGAGCGATTCGCGCGCCTCAAGGAGGGGCTGGAGCGGCACTGCCCCGGCATGATCATCCAGTTCTCCACCGGCGGGCGGTCGGGCGCGGGGGCGGCGCGCGGGGGCATGCTGCCGCTGCGCCCCGACATGGCCTCGCTGGCGGTGGGGTCGAACAACTTTCCCACCCGGGTCTATGAAAACCCGCCCGATCTGGTGGATTGGCTGGCGGCCGAGATGATCGCCCACGACGTCAAGCCCGAGATCGAGGCCTTCGACCTGTCCCACATCTTCCAGGCGGTGAAGATGGCCGGGGACGGGCGCATCCGTGGCCCGCTCTATGTGCAGTTCGTGATGGGAGTGCGCAACGCCATGCCGGTGGACCGGGCGGTGTTCGACTTCTACGTCGCCACCCTGCGGCGGCTGGCGCCCGACGCGGAATGGTGCGGCGCGGGCATCGGCGCGGGGCAGATCCTGCTGAACGAATGGTCCATCGCGGCGGGCGGCCATACCCGCACCGGGCTGGAGGACAACGTCCGCCTTGACCGCAAGTCGCTGGCGCCCTCGAACGGCGCGCTGGTGCGCCGCGCGGCCCAGCTGTGCGAGAAATACGGCCGTCCCGTGGCCTCGCCCGCGCAGGCGCGCGCGATCCTTGGACTGCGTCCGGCCTGACCGGCCCCCCAACAGGAGTTTCCATGTCCCGCGTTTTCCTGACCTTCGCCGCCCTGCTGCTGCCGCTGCCCGCCGCGGCGCTGGACCTCGAGGCGCTGAGCGCCGCGCAGCGCGATGCCTTCCGTGCCGAGGTGCGGGCCTATCTTCTGGACAATCCCGAGGTGCTGCTGGAGGCCATCGCCGTGCTGGAGGAGCGCCAGGCGGGCGACCAGGCCGCCGACGACGCCGCCCTCGTGGCCGCCAACGCCGATGCGCTGTTCGCCGGAACGCACTCCTGGGTGGGCGGAAATCCCGACGGCGACGCGACGGTGGTGGAGTTCGTCGACTACAACTGCGGGTTCTGCAAGCGCGCCTTCGGCGAGGTGATGGCACTGGTCGAGGCCGACCCCGGCGTGCGGCTGGTGATGAAGGAGCTGCCGATCCTCGGCCCCGATTCGGAGCTGGCGTCGCGCTTTGCCATCGCCGTGCTGCAGCTGGAGGGCGCCGCCGCCTACGAGGAGGTGCACGGACGCCTGCTGTCGATGCCCGGGCGTGCCGGGGCACCCGCGGTGCAACGCATCGGCGCGGAGATGGACCTCGACATGGCCGCGATCGAGGCGCGGATGCAGTCCCCCGAGGTCGGCGCCGTGATCGACGCCAACCGCGCGCTGGCGGCGCGCATGGGCATCAACGGCACGCCCACCTTTGTCATCGGCGGGCAGGTTGTGCGCGGCTATGTGCCGCTGTCGGCCATGCAGCAGCTGGTTGCGGAGGGGCGGCAGGAGGGCTGAGCAGGCTTCACCGCTTGTTCAGCCTTTGCTGCGAGGACAGGGGTTCCCGTTCGTCAACGGAGGCCCCTCCCAGTGACTGCCCCGCGCCCTGCCGATCCCGCCGAGCTGCCCCTCGCGACCGAGGAAATCCTGATCTCGCGCACCGATGCGCGCGGGATCATCGAAAGCGGCAATTCCGTCTTCCGCAGGGTCTGCGGCCATGACTGGGACCGCCTGCTCGGGGCGCCGCACAAGCTGATCCGCCATCCCGACATGCCCGCAGGGGTGTACCATCTGTTCTGGGCGGAGCTGAACGCCGGCCGGACCGTCGGGGCCTATGTCAAGAACCGCACCGCAGATGGCCGGCATTACTGGGTTTTCGCCGTGGCGATGCCGGCGCCGGAGGGGTTCGTCTCGATCCGGATGAAGCCGACGTCGCCCATGCTGGACCGCATCCGCCCGCTGTATGCGACCCTGCGCCGCCGCGAGACCGAGGAGGCGCTGACCCCCGACGCCAGCCACGCGGCGCTGTGTGCCGCACTTGGCGCGTGGGGCCACGACAGCTACCGCGCCTTCATGGCCTGCGCGCTGGAGGCGGAGTTCACCGCCCGGGCCGAGGCGATGGGTCGTGGCCTGGAGGCCCGGGTGCGGCGTGGCCGCAGCCTGGGCCAGGCCATCGCCGCCGCGCGCCGCAACGCTGCCGAAATCACGCGCCTGTTCGAGGATATCCGCGGCGTGCCCACCAACATCCGCATCCTGGCCGCGCAGCTGGAGCGCGGCGGCGGCCCGATCGGTGTCATCTCCACCAACCACACCACGTTGAGCGAGGAGATGCTGACCGGCGTCAACGATTTTCGCGCGGCCGCCGAACACACCGGCCGCAGCATCGAGGAGGGGATCTTTCGCTCCTGCGCACTGGCGCTGCTGCAGGAGGTCGCCGACAGCTACCTTGGCGATGCGGGCCTGCCCGCCGCCATCGATCCCCCCCGCGAGACCCGGCTGCTGCGCGACCTCGCGGCGCGGGGGCAGCTGGAAAGCGACGCCGCCATGGCGGCCATCGCCACCCAGGCCGAACATTTCGCCAAGGTCGCCAAGGGGGTGAAGCGCCATGTCGCGGGCCTCGATGTGACCCGGATCATGTGCAAGATCGAGAATGCGCGCCTCAGCGATACCACCAGTGGCCTGTCCGAGATCATCGACACGCTGGAGGAGGTGCAGTCCCGCATCGCCGTGCAGCTGGCCGAGATCGAGCGGGCCAGCCGCGCCATCCTCAGTGGCACGCGCCGGGGGGGGCATCTGCATGTCGCCTGAGGTCGCTGGCGGGGCGGTCGGGCTGGCCACGCTGGTCGCCCGAATCGGCGCCGAGATGGACGCGCTGGCCGCGCTGGCCGCAGCACTGGATGCCGGTATCGGCGCCACGCTCGACGGTGGCGTGGCGCGCGACGCCTGCGCCAGCGTGCAGGACCTCGATCGCCTGCGCCAGTGGGCGAGCGATCTGGCCATGGTGCAGCGGCGCCTTGCCGATTGCGTGCCCGCGGATGTCGCCGTTCCGGTCGACCCGCTGCTCGTGCGGCTGCAACTGGGCGCGCTGGTCCAGCGTCTGCGCACCGGCACCTGCGATGGCGCCGATGCGGCCGGTGGGGTGGAGATCTTCTGACCACCCGCGCATCTTGCGCCCCCCGCCGCTTCGCCGCAACACTGGCACCCGTGACCGGGCATCCCCCCGGTGTGCATCCTCGGGACAGGGAGCGGTCATGGACCCGACGCCACCACCAACGGCCCATCACCGTGTCAGTGCCGAGGTCCCGGACTGGTCCCGCGAGACGCCGCGCCGCATGTGGGACCCGTCGCGGCGCCTGCTGGCCGCCATCCGGGGCCATCAGCGCGCGGTGGCCCGTGGCGGTCCGCTCGGGGCCGTGCTGCGCCGGTGGTGGACGCTGCAGCATCGGTTCTGGTCGTTGGTCACCCAGGCCGACATTCCGTCCAGTACCGTCATCGGTGGTGGGCTGCTGTTGCCCCACCCCAACGGCATCGTCGTCCATTCTGGCGCGCGCATCGGTCCGAACTGCCTGATCTTCCAGCAGGTGACCCTGGGCACCCGCGGCCCCGGCGGCGCCCCGTGCATCGGCGGGCATGTCGACATCGGGGCGGGTGCGCGCATCCTCGGGCCGGTGACCATCGGCGACCATGCGGTGATCGGGGCCAATGCCGTGGTGATGTGCGACGTGCCCGCCGGGCATGCCGCGGTCGGCATCCCCGCGCGTGTCCGTGTGCGTTCCGATGCGCGGTCCGGTGCGCGCTGAGGGGGCGGCTTGCATCCGTGGCGCCCTGTGCTAACCCCCCTGCATCCCGCGTCAGATGACGACAACACCGGAGGAACGGGTCATGGAGGGCGTGTCGGAACTGCGCGAGCGTTATCTGGCCGAGGTTGCTGCCGCCGCCGATCCGGCCGCGCTGGAGGCCGTTCGCCTGGCTGCACTGGGCAAGAAGGGTGCGGTCAGCCTGAAGATGCGGGAACTGGGCGGCATGGACGCCGAGGCGCGCAAGACCGCGGGGCCCGCCCTCAACGCGCTCAAGGATGAGCTGGACGCCGCCATCCGCGCCCGCCGCGCGGGGCTGGAGGACGCGGCGCTTGACGCGCGGCTTGCGGCCGAATGGCTCGACGTGACGCTGCCGGGCCGTCCGCGCCCAACCGGCACCCTCCACCCCGTCAGCCAGGTGATGGAGGAACTGACGGCGATCTTTGCCGACATGGGCTTTGCCGTGGCCGAGGGCCCGCAGGTCGAAAGCGACTGGTTCAACTTCGACGCGCTGAACATCCCGCCCGAACATCCCGCGCGCCAGGAACACGACACCTTCTTCATGGCGCGTGCGGACGGCGACGATCGGCCGCCGCATGTGTTGCGCACCCACACAAGCCCGGTGCAGATCCGCGCCATGCAGGCCCAGGGCGCCCCGATCCGCGTCATTGCCCCCGGCCGGGTGTACCGCATGGACATGGACCAGACCCACACCCCGATGTTCCACCAGGTGGAGGGGCTGGCGATCGACCGCGACTTGTCCATGGCCAACCTGAAATGGGTGCTGGAGGAGTTCTGCCGCGCGTTTTTCGAGGTCGACGGCGTGGAGCTGCGCTTCCGCGCCTCGCATTTCCCCTTCACCGAGCCATCCGCCGAGGTCGACATCCGCTGTTCCTGGGCCGGCGGCCAGCTCAAGATCGGTGAGGGTGACAGCTGGATGGAGATCCTCGGCTCCGGTATGGTCCACCCGCATGTGCTGCGCGCCGGCGGCATCGACCCCGAGAAATGGCAGGGCTTTGCCTTCGGCATGGGAATCGACCGGATCGCGATGCTGAAATACGGCATCCCCGACCTGCGCGCCTTCTTCGAGAGCGACCTGCGCTGGCTGCGCCACTACGGCTTTTCCGCGCTCGACATGCCTGGCCTCGCCGGCGGCCTCAGCCGCTAGACCGGGCCGATGTCAGCTGATCTGTCGTTCTGGATCCTCGGTCCTGCAGTCGGGGTCTGGCTTTTGCAGATGGGTCACCTGCTCTGGCTCAACCGTCATTTCCACAACGGCTCCATTGTCCCCTGGTTTCGCAACGCAGATCTCGTGTCTCTGACGCGCCGGAAGGTCGTGCAGCGTGCCGAGCATTATGCGGTCCTGCTCTCCGACGACCCGGCTCTCAGGGTCGACGGGACCGAGCGAGATCCGCAAGGGGCGACGACGCAGTGTTGCGCCCCTCCGCTGTCGGGCCCCGGCCACGCGATCCTTCTCGGTATCCTGAAAAAGATAGAGGCGAAGAACGCGACATTGGCCACCCTGGGCGCGATCGTGGTGGCATTCCTTGGTCTTTTCCTCACCGGGCCGGTGGGTGATAGCCTTGTGGTCGCAGCGGGCAATTCCTCCGTCGGCTACCTCACCCTCGCTTTCGGGGCCATCCTTGTCCTGCCGGGCGGCCAGTTGTTTGTCGGTATCCGACAGCTCGATCAGAAGGATTTTGGCGCGATGGCCGATGACCCCGGGCGCGCGATGGCGACGCGTGCCAGGATGCAGTGGGACCTGATCGACGATCTGCTGCGCAAGGAGCGTGCCTTTGCCTTTGCCGAGGTCTGGATCGGAGTGGTGCTTCTTCTGCTTCTGATCGGGTTGCCGCTCGTCGCGTTGATCTGGGGTCAGTGAGGTTTCTCAGGTCATTTGCCGTGTCGCTGATGGTGTCGTAGCTTTCCGGATCAGCATCACCTGGAGATTTCCAATGCCCCGCGGCGTGCGCAAGGCGGATCTGCCGACCAAGGTCTGCGCCACCTGCGGGCGCCCCTTCAGCTGGCGCAAGAAATGGGCCCGCGTGTGGGACGAGGTGCGCTACTGCTCCGACCGCTGCCGCCGCGACCGCCCTGCTGGCCCGCCCGCGCCGGGGGCATGACCACCGCGCGGGTTTGTCATCGTTCGCGGGCGCAACCCGGCTTGACGGCGCGGCGGGTGGGGCGCATCTGCGCGGATCGCGCGACGGCGAGGGGCGGGGACCATGCGGCTTGAGGATTTCGATTTCGACCTGCCCGAGGACCGCATCGCGGTGCGCCCGGTGCGCCCGCGCAGTGCCGCGCGCCTTCTGGTCGTGGCCGAGGGGCTGCGCGATGCGCATGTGTATGACCTGCCCGACCTGCTGCAACCCGGTGATCGGCTGGTGTTCAACGACACCCGGGTGATTCCCGCCCGGCTGGAGGGGGTGCGCCACCGCCCGACCGCGCCCGGTGCGCGCATCGACGTCACGCTGATGGAGCCGCTGGCGCAGGGCGGCTGGTCCGCGCTGGCGCGGCCGCTGAAGAAACTTTCGCCCGGCGATACCGTTCACTTCGCCGCCGGGCTGACGGCGCGGGTCACGGCCCGCCACGCCGACCGTGTCGATCTGGCCTTCGACCGCGACGGCGCGGCGTTCGAGGCCGCGCTGGCCGACGCCGGCGCCATGCCCCTGCCGCCCTACATCGCCGCGAAACGCGCGCCCGACGCGCAGGACCGCGAGGACTACCAGACCATCTTTGCCCGCGCCCCCGGCGCCGTCGCGGCCCCGACGGCGGCGCTGCATTTCGATGCCGCGCTGATGGATCGGCTGGCGGCGCGCGGGATCGCCACCACCGCCGTCACGCTGCATGTCGGCGCGGGCACCTTTCTGCCGGTCAAGGTGGATGACGTCACCACCCATCGCATGCACGCCGAACGCGGGACCCTGTCGGAGGTCGCGGCGGCCGAGCTGAACGCCACCCGCGCCGCGGGCGGGCGCATCATCCCCGTGGGCACCACCGCCCTGCGCCTGCTGGAGACCGCCGCCACCCCTGAAGGTCGCTTTGCCGCATGGGAGGGGGCGACGGATATCTTCATCTATCCCGGGTATCGGTTCCGCGCGGCGGATGCGCTGATGACGAACTTCCATTTGCCGCGCTCCACGCTGATGATGCTGGTGTCGGCGCTGGTGGGGCGGGATGTGGTGCTGGAGGCCTATGCCCATGCGGTGGCGGCGGGGTACCGGTTCTTTTCCTATGGCGATGCGTCGCTGCTGATCCCGCAGCGCACCGGCCCAAGCGTGGGCTGAAGCGTCGCAAACCGACCACGGCGCGGCGCCGCGCCGTGGCATGACAGACATACGGCTGGCACGAGGGACGTGATGTTGCAGGTTCTCGGCTCCACCTGGGCGCTTTTGCTCGGCATGGGGCTTTTGATGGTCGGAAACGGGGTGCAGGGCACGCTTCTGGGCGTGCGCGGCGCGATCGAGGGGTTTTCGACCTTCGAGATGTCGGTGGTGATGTCGGCCTATTTCCTGGGCTTCCTGGGCGGCTCGCGGCTGGCGCCGGAGCTGATCCGGCGGGTCGGCCATGTGCGGGTGTTCGCCGCGCTCGGCTCGCTGATCTCGGCGGTGCTGCTGATCTATGCGGTGATCCCCGACTGGATCGTCTGGACGCTGTTGCGGGTGCTGATCGGGTTCTGTTTCTCGGGCGTCTATGTCACGGCCGAAAGCTGGCTGAACAACGCGGCCTCCAACGAGAACCGGGGCAAGGCGCTGTCGCTCTACATGATCGTGCAGATGGTTGGGATCATCGCGGCGCAGGCGCTGATGAACCTGGCCGATCCGGCGGGGTTCATGCTGTTCGTGATTCCCTCGGTGCTGGTGTCGTTCGCCTTTGCGCCGATCCTTCTGTCGGTGGCGCCCGCGCCGGTGTTCGACACCACCAAGGCCATGAGCCTGCGCACGCTCTATGTCTCGTCCCCGCTGGGCACGGTGGGGATGTTCCTGATGGGGGGCGTGTTTGCCGCATTCTTCGGCATGGCGTCGGTCTGGGGGACGCTGGCAGGGCTGTCGGTGTTCGAGATCTCGCTGTTCGTGGCGGCGATCTTCGGGGGCGGGCTGGTGCTGCAATACCCGCTGGGGTGGATTTCCGACCGCATGGACCGGCGCAAGCTGATCGGCATCGCGGCGGCGGTCTGTGCGGGGGTGGCGCTGGTCGCCTTCCTGACCGAGCCGGGGCTGTCGGGGATGCTGGTGATCGGGTTCCTCATCGGGGGCATTTCCAACCCGCTCTATGCGCTGCTGCTGGCGCATACCGGCGATTTCCTGGAGCGTGAGGACATGGCCGCTGCTTCGGGTGGGCTGTTGTTCGTCAACGGCCTCGGGGCGGTATCCGGCCCGCTGGTGGCGGGCTGGCTGATGGGGGTGCTCGGCCCCGAGGGATTCTTTCTCCAGATCGCGGTTCTGACGGGGCTGGTCGCGGCCTATGCCGCGTGGCGCATGACCCGCCGCCCCGCCCCCACGGTCGAGCAGACGGCGCCCTTCACCGCCGTCATGCCCGCGGCCTCGGCGGTGGCGGCGGGTGCCGCCGCCGAAACCGGGATGGAGGATACCGATCCCGTCCCTGCCTGAACGGCGCCCGCGGTCGGGTTGTCCGGTCTGGACAGCCCGCCCCGCCCCATGTCAGGCTTGTTCCCAAGGAGGATACGACCCATGCCCGCCACCGCCGCCACCGTGCAGACCGCGCCGGCCTCCGTGCCCGCGCAGATCGACGCCGCCGACGAGGCCGCCCACGATATCCTCGCCTTCTGGATCGACGAGGTCGGTCCGGAAGGCTGGTACTCGGCCGATCCCGACATCGACGCCGCCATCCGCGACCGATGGGAGGATCTGTGGAAACGTGCCCGCTGCGGCCTGCTGGAGCACTGGCTGGCCAGCCCGCGCGGTGCGTTGGCCTACATCATCCTGACGGACCAGTTCCCGCGCAACATGTTCCGCGATGACGCCCGCGCCTTTGCCACCGACGCCCATGCGCTGAACGCCGCGATCAAGATGATCTGGCGGCGCTGGGACATGCGCCTGCCCGAGCCGGAGCGGCAGTTCTTCTACCTGCCGCTGATGCACTCCGAAAGCCAGTCCGACCAGGACCGCTGCGTCCGGCTGATGATCACCCGGATGCCCGACACCGGCTTCGAGAACCTGTTGCACGCCCGCGCCCACCGCGAGGTGATCCGCCGCTTCGGCCGCTTCCCGCATCGCAACGGCGTGCTGTCGCGGCCCTGTACCACCGCCGAAACCCGCTTTCTGGACGATGGCGGTTACGGTGCCGTGGTGCGTGCGCTGCGCGCGGCGTGACCTTCGCGGCATTGCCGGTTTGCAAGCACGCCCGCCGACGCCTATAACGCGGGCGGTGTGCGAAGGGCTGCGAGGATGACCATGGGCATGGATACGGCGGGCGGCTGGGACAAGGCGGGTTGGCGCGACCGGCCCCGGGTGCAGATGCCCGACTATCCCGATGCGGACCAGCTGACGGCCGTGGAGGCGCAGCTTGCCCGCTTCCCGCCGCTGGTCTTTGCCGGCGAGGTGCGCCGCCTGCGCACCCAGCTCGCCGCCGCCAGCCGGGGCGAGGCGTTCCTGCTCCAGGGCGGTGACTGCGCCGAAAGCTTCGCGGAATTCTCGGCCGACAACATCCGCGACACCTTCAAGGTGCTGTTGCAGATGGCCGTCGTGCTGACCTTCGGCGCCAAGGTTCCGGTGATCAAGGTCGGCCGCATGGCGGGCCAGTTCGCCAAGCCCCGCTCCGCCCCGACCGAGGTCATCGACGGGGTCGAGCTGCCCTCCTATCGCGGCGACATCATCAACGGCTTCGACGCCACGGCGCAGGCCCGCACCCCCGATCCCGCGCGGATGCTGCAGGCCTATACCCAGGCTGCCGCCTCGCTGAACCTGTTGCGCGCGTTTTCCACCGGCGGGTTTGCCGACATGCACCGCGTCCACGCCTGGACGCTGGGCTTTGCCGAGGGCGACAAGGCCGAGCGCTACCGCGCGCTGTCCGACCGCATCTCGGATGCGCTGTCGTTCATGGAGGCCGCGGGCATCACCGGCGAGACCGCGCATGAGCTGAAGGCGGTCGACTTCTATACCTCCCACGAGGCGCTGTTGCTGGAGTACGAGCAGGCGCTGGCACGGATCGATTCGACCACCGGCCTGCCGGTGGCGGGCTCTGGCCACATGCTGTGGATCGGCGACCGCACCCGCCAGCCCGATGGCGCGCATGTCGAATTCTGCCGCGGCGTGCAGAACCCCATCGGCCTGAAGTGCGGCCCCACGCTGGACGGCGCCGACCTCAAGACCCTGATCGCGCGCCTCAACCCCGACAACGCGCCCGGTCGGCTGACCCTGATCACCCGCTTCGGCGCCGGCAAGGTGGCCGAGCATCTGCCCCGCCTGATCCGCGCGGTGCGCGAGGAAGGCGCCCATGTGACCTGGGTCTGCGATCCCATGCACGGCAACACGATCAAGGCCGCCTCGGGCTTCAAGACCCGTCCCTTCGATCTGGTCCTGCGCGAGGTGCGCGAGTTCTTCGCCGTCCACAAGTCCGAGGGCACCATCCCCGGCGGCGTCCACTTCGAGATGACCGGCCAGGACGTCACCGAATGCACCGGCGGCGTGCGCGCGGTCACCGAGGAAAACCTCTGCGACCGCTACCACACCGCCTGCGATCCGCGCCTCAACGCCAGCCAGTCCCTCGAACTGGCCTTTCTTGTGGCCGAGGAGCTGTCGGACCGTCGCGCCGACCTCGCCGCCCGCACCGGCTGACCGCCAGCCGACGGGCGCGGGGACCCTCAGCGGGCCGCAAGGGCCGCCATGCGGCGGCGGGTATCGGCATCAATCAGGACCCGCGCGCGCAGGGCCGCCGCCCGGCGTTCCAGCATGGCCGCTCGCACCCCGAGGGGGGCCGCCGCCTCGGGGGCCGTGGGCGACGGCAGCAGCGTCTCCAGCGGGACGAGGCGCGGAAAGTCGTCGGCCGCCACAGGCAGGCAGGCCAGCGCAAGCCACAGATGTCCCACGAGGATCGCAGATGTGATGCGGCGCGGCATTGCAGGTCTCCCCTGTGGCGGCGGGCGGTCCAGGGGCATGATCCGCCCGCCCGCGCTCGGGCACAGGGTGGCCGACCCCGCGCGGCGCGTCAACGCGCGCACGGTCGGGGACGCCCCCCGCGCGCCATCGCAGGCCCCGGCCATGGCGCCCGGATGGGGCGGCGGCGCTGTTCTTGCGTGTTCGGCGACATGCCCGTGCGCGGCTGATCCGGTCCACGCTCAGGGCGGCGGGGCTGGTGTGGAACGGCCGGCAAGGTCGCGCCCGTTCGCGGGGGGGGCGGCGCCGAAATCCGACCCCTCCCTGCGGTTGGGCGGCGGCTTCTGCCATCGCTGCAGATGGCGGAGGCGCGAACGGGGCTGGTATCCGTGGAGACGGTCGGGAAGATTCGCCGTGACCCCCTGGTTCACGGCAGGAGCATCAAGCCGATCTGCCGGGTAAGCCATCGCGGCGCCATCGGTTCGGGCCCGGTGGCGAACGGCATCAGGTCCACTTGGGTCTTGCCGGTGCCGCTGGGGCCAAGGCCGATGACGCGCTCGCGCCGGTCGATCCAGTCGCAGCGGGTGCGTTTGAGCACCTGCGTCCCGCCGATCTGCGGGACCGCACTCCCCCGCAGGGCACTCACCCATCGGCACAACCCCGCCGTGAAGCTGACGCAGATCAGTATGGCTGCGCTGAAGCCCCTTATGCTGCGGTGGTGTCAGCCTGCGCCCCCCTCATCCCGCGTCCGACGGGCGCCCTGCATGTAGAATTGGTCCCCAGATGTCCCGATCCCTTCGCCTCGGCCTGCGTTCGGCCCTCGTCGCGCTCCCGCTGAGCCTCGTCGTGGGCGGCGGCGCCGCCGCGCAGGATCTGAGCGATTTCGGCGTCGTGGCCGGCCAGTCGCTGACCAACACCGGGCCCACGATCATCACCGGGGACATCGCGGTCAGCCCGGGCACGTCCTACACCGGGTCGGGCAGCGTGGTGCACACGGGCACCGCGTATCTCGGCGATGCGGTGGCGGCACGGATCCAGGACGATCTGACGACGCTGTATCTGGCGCTGGCCGGGCGCAGCACGTCGACCTTTGGCGATCTGACGGGGCAGGATCTGGGCGGCCGGACGCTTGCGCCGGGGGTCTACAACTTCGACACCTCGGCGATGATCTCGGCGGGCCGGACGCTGACGCTGGATGCGGGGGGCGATCCCAACGCCGTCTTCATCTTCAACGTCGGATCGACGCTGACGGCCGAAAGCGGCGCGGCGATGGTGCTCGAGAACGGCGCGCAGGGCGGCAACGTGTTCTTCCGGGTTGGCAGTTCGGCGACGCTGGATACCTCCTCGGCGCTGGTGGGGCAGATCGTGGCGCTGACGAGCATCTCGATGAACGACACCGCCGGGCTGGGCTGCGGCGCCGCTTATGCCCGCAACGGGTCGGTGACGCTGATCAACAACACCATCGGGGTCTGCGTCCTCGCGGCGCCCGGCATCGGGGATGTGGTGGACGTCGCCGACCTGACGGAGCCGGAGCTGGCCGTGGTCGAGGCGCTGGGCGCGCTCGTGGCCGCCGGCGGCCAGATCCCCATCGCATTCGCCATCCTCGCGGCCACCCAGACGCCCGAGGAGCTTGCGCTGAGCCTTGCGCAACTGCCTGGGCAGGTCGCGACCGGCGTGGCGCCGATGGGCCTGCAATCGATGGACGATTTTCTGGACGCGGTCGTGGGTTCGGGGCGCAGGCCGCGCGTGGCCGCCGTGTCGCCGCGCGATCCGGGGGTTCCGATCGGCATGGTCCGGGCCGACAGCATCTACACCGGCAAGCATGGCCCGGCGACGGCCCCGCTGTCGTTTTCAACCTCCCTCGCCGTGCAGCCCGGCCAGTGGGATGTCTGGGCGTCGGCCTATGGCTCGCGCGCCGTGATCGACGGGAACGCGCGCCGCGGCTGGCAGAAGCTGACCTCGGAGAACAGGGGCCTTGCCCTGGGGCTGAACCACGCGGTCAGCCCCAACACGGAGATCGGCATCGCCCTGTCGTTGAATGACGCGGATTTCGAGCTGGGCAACGGCTTCGGCTCCGGCACCGCCGAGACGGTCATGGTGGCGGTTCGGGCGCGGACCTCGATGGACGCCTGGTATGTGGAGGGCGCGCTTGCCCACGGGCGCAGCGACATCACGACCGAGCGGGTGGTGACGATTGCCGGCGTGGACCGCCTCGTGGGCGAAACCGACGCCACCAACACCGCCGCGCATCTGGAGGCGGGCTACCACATGGGCCCGATCACGCCATTTGCGGGGCTGCGCGCGCAGTCCTTCACCATGGACCCGTATTCCGAGACCGCGGCCTCGGGCACCTCCAGCTATGCGCTGCGCTACGGGAAACACACCACCACCTCGCTGCGCAGCGAGCTGGGGCTGGACATGGCCTGGTCCGGCAACAACGACATGGGCGGGACGACCGGCCTCGGGCTGCGGATCGCCTGGGCGCGTGAACTCGCCTCGAACGATCCGGGCGGGCGGTCCTTCGTGACCATTCCCGGCGCGACCTTCCGGACCACGGGGGCGGCGGCGAACCGGGACTCCGTGCTTGTGGCCGCGACGGCGTCGGTGACGGCGTCCAACGGCTTCCATGTCGGCGCCTCGATCAATGCGCAGTATTCGGGCCGCGCCCGCGACGTGGGCGGATCGATCGTGATCGGCCACCGCTGGTAGGGCGGTGGCCTGACCGTCGGAATGGCTTGCCCCACGCCGGGGCGAGGACCGCCCCGCGCGCCCGTTCGAAGCCTGAGCCCGGGTCGACCCGACGGCACGGGCCGATTGCCCCGCTCCGAGGCGGTCCGGCAGCGGGCAAGGCGCAAAGCGCCGCGGCGTGGGCTGCGCGGATCACGGCTGCCGCCTGCCCCGGTCGAGGCCGAAAAGATGGTCGAGGGAGAGGCGGCCGGGGCCTTGGGCCACGACCACGAGGAGTGCGACGGCCCAGAGACCATGGGTGACCCAGGCGCCAGGAAAGACGAAGATCTGGATCACGGCGGTCATGATCAGCAGGCCCAGCGCCGAAAGGCGGGACATCAGGCCGAGGACCAGCAGCACCGGCAGGATGTGCTCGGCGATGGTGGCAAGCACGGCGGCCCAGGCGGGCGGGATGAGTGGCAGGGCATAGACATGCTCGAACAGGAAGAAGGTCTGCTCCTTGATCGAGAAACCCTCGACCTTGGTGCGGGCGGACTGCCAGAAGACCATGGCCGGGAAGACCCGCGCGGCAAGTGCGATCAGATCATGGGGGACCAGCCCGCCGAGGGTGTTGAGGCGTCGGCCCAGCTGTCGCGCGCGGGCGGCGGTGCCCGGGCGTGGGGTGGTTTCGGTCACCTGGCTCATGGCGTGTCTCCGGTCAGGGGGGCAGTGATCAGCCCGTGGCGCAGCAGCAGTGTCAGGGCGATTGTGGGATCGGCATGTTCTGCGGCGCGGGCGAGGGTCTCGCCCCGGGCCAGCGCGCTCAGCACCGCATGCGTGCCGACATCGACCGGCGCCACCACGACGGTGAAGTCGGGTTGCCGGCCGACCAGGGCATGCTCGGGCCCCGGCGGCAGCGGGCCGCGGGCGGCGCCGGGCTGATGAGCCCGCCAGATCGACACCGCCGGGTGGTCCGAGCGGTAGAGCGCCACCGAGGCGTGAAGGCGGAGCCGCAGCACTTCGGGGTCGGGAACGCCGAGGAGGTCGGCAGATGCGGCCGGAGCGTCGGCGGCATGGACCGCCCGGCCGCGGGCCCATTCCAGCCGGGCGACATCCCCCAGCCAGGGCAGATGCGCGACCGGGGGAAAGCGGTCGAGGAAGCCGGGAAAGGCCGCGCCCCAGTCCTGCAGAACGGGGCTTGCGGGCGGCGCCTCGGCGATGAAGACGCGGGCCATGGCGGTCAGGAACGCAGGCCCCACCAGCGCCGCGACCACCGGAAAATGTGCGGCCAGCGCCCGGGACAGGCTGTGGTGGACGTTGTTGCGATAGACGGCAAAACGGCGGGACACCTCGTCCGGCGCCGGGGCGGTCAGCCCCTGGGGCGGATCGGGACGCCAGAGCGCGGCGTGGAAACCGGCCTGCGTGGCGGCGTGGGCGGAATCAGGCGGCATCGGCCCGGCCTCGCGTTTCCAGCAGGGCGCGCGCCCGGTCGGCTTCGGCCCGCAGCACCGCGAAGGGCGGCACATCGCTGTCCCATTCGATCAGCGTGGGGCGCGGGCCGATGCGGGACAGCACCTCGGCATAGAGGCTCCAGACCGGATCGGCCACCGCCCGCCCGTGGCTGTCGATCAGCAGCGGCCCCGAGGGCAGCTCCTCGGTGTCGTGACCGGCGAGATGGATCTCGCCCACCGCCTCCAGCGGAAAGGCCGCGAGATAGGCGCGGGGGTCGAAGCGGTGGTTGGTGGCCGAGACGAAGACGTTGTTCACGTCCAGCAGCAGCCCGCAGCCGGTGCGGCGGACCACCTCGGCCAGGAAGTCGGTCTCGGCCCAGGTGGAGGCGGCAAAGGTCACATAGGTCGCGGGGTTCTCCAGCAGCATCCGCAGCCCCAGCGCCTGCTGCACCGCGTCGACATGGGCGCAGACGGTCGCCAGCGTCCCGGTGGTGTAGGGCAGCGGCAGCAGGTCGTTGAGCCAGGCCGCGCCGTGGCTGGACCACGCCAGGTGCTCCGAGAAACTCTCGGGCCGGTGACGGTCGATCAGACGCCGCAGACGGGCCAGGTGATCGGCATCGAGGGGCCCCGCGCCGCCGATCGACAGCCCGACGCCATGGATCGACAGCGCGTGCCCCGCATGCAGATGCGCCAGCATCGCGTGCGGTGCCCCGCCATCGCCCATGAAGTTCTCGGCATGGACCTCGTAGAAACCGACCGCGCCGGGGGCGGCGGCGATGTCGCGGAAATGCTCGGGCTTGAATCCCAGTCCGGTGGTGACGGGCAACGACGGCATGCGGCGGCTCCTTTCCAGGTCGTGCGGGTCGGGGGACGGGGCGGGCGCCATTGCCCGCCCCTCGGGGTGCGCTCAGGCGGGCGGCAGGTCGCGGTCGAGTTCCTCCAGCGCGCCCATGCGCCCGGTGCCGTCGGCCATCGCCGGCAGGTCGATGGTCTCGCAGGTGCCGGCCGGCACCAGCGTCCAGGCGTTGCCCTGGTAATCCACCGTCGAGGTGCCCGAGCAGGTCGTGCCCGGCCCCGCCGCGCAGTCGTTTTGCCCGGCGAGAGAGACGCCGAAGCACTTCTCCATGGTGGCGCCCTGGGCGTGGGCCTGCGCGCCGGCCAGCGACAGGGCGGCGGCCACAGAGGCGGCGAGCGGCAGGGCGAGGTGTTTGGTGGTCATGGATCCGGTCTCCCGTTGGCGGGCCGCGGGGTTGCGGTCCCGAAAGGCTGGTCGGCGCGGAGCGGGCGCGTGTTACCGCCCTCACGCGGACGTGATGCAAAAGCGGTGTGGCGCAGATGCGGGACCAGGGCGTAACGTTTCCGCACGGCATCCCGAACGGAAGGACAGGACCCTGACACGCGCCCCGCCATGGGAGGATCTGATGCGCGCGGCCAACCGCGGCGATGCCGCCGCCTATCGCGAGCTTCTGCAGGCGATCACGCCGGTGTTGCGGGGCGTGGTGCGCGCCCGCGGTCGCATGCTGGGGCCCGAGGGCTGCGAGGATGTGCTGCAGGAGGTTCTGCTGGCCGTTCACATGAAGCGCCAGACCTGGCGCGAGGACGCGCCCCTGCGCCCGTGGCTCTATGCCATCGCGCGGCACAAGACGGCCGACGCCTTCCGCGCCCGCGGCCACCGCATCGACCTGCCGATCGAGGCGTTTTCCGAGGCTCTGCCCGCGCAGGACATCCCCGACCCGACGCAGGCCGGCGACATGGAGAAGGTGCTGGCGCGGCTGGACCCGCGCGCGGCCGACATCGTCCGCGGCTTCGGGATGCGTGGCGAGACGGTTGCCGAAACCGCCGCCCGCCTCCAGATGACCGAGGGCGCGGTGCGCGTGGCACTGCACCGGGCGTTGAAGGCCGTCGCCCGGCTGCGCGAAAGGATGATGGAATGAAGACCGACGACCTCCTCGCCGCACTCGCCGCCGACACCCGGCCGGGCCCGGGCGTCGCGCAACGGCTGTCGCGTGCACTGCCCGGGGCGATGGTCGTCGCGGCGGTCGTCTTCGCGCTGGGCTGGGGCGTGCGGCAGGACCTCGTGGCGGCAATGACCTCGCCCGCCGCGCTGAAACCGCTCGTGCCGCTCGCACTCGCCGGGCTTGCCGGCACGCTGGCCCTGACCCTGTCGCGGCCCGAGGCGCGGGGCGGTCGCACCGCCACCGCCCTTTGGGTCTTCGCCGTGGTCCTGATCGCAGCCTTCGGCGCCGCCCTCGCCGCGGGCGGCCTGTCCGGGCTGATGACCGACCTCTTCACCCCGAGCCTGATCACCTGCCTCGCCAGCATTCCCGCGCTGGCACTCCCTCTCCTCGCCGCCACCCTCTGGGCCCTCTCCGCCGGCGCCCCCCGCCGCCCGGCCCTGACTGGCGCGCTCGGCGGCCTCGCCGCCGGCAGCCTCGCCGCCTCCCTCTACGCGCTCTACTGCGACCAGGACACGGCGCTCTTCGTCCTCCCCGCCTACGCTTCCGCAATCGGGATCGTCACCCTGACCGGGACGGTACTCGGGACCCGCACACTGGCCTGGTGATCGTTCCGGCGGTGCCGCGTCGTCAAACCAGAACGGTCGCCTCCGGGGCGCACCCCGTCGCCACCGAGAACGCCCCCCGAGGCATGATCCCCATGATTGGCCGCGTGGCGGACCGGCCCAGCGTCCACTTCGGGCCGGACATGTTGGCGCATTTGAAGGACCCGGTCCCGACAGCGCGGCATGAGCCCTCATGTCGTCGCCGTCCCAGTCCCCGCATCCCGAGACACCGGCTGTGTCCCCGACGGCTCTCTGGTCGCGTTGGTCAAGGGCTGATCTCGCTGCGCTTCATCCTGCGTGCCGGGCTCCGAGGGTCTCTCCGAGGGTCACCGCGCGGGCGCCACATGTCGGCGTTCAGGGGGGGTGGATCAATGTGATGCGCGCGGTCGATGCCGCCTACGGGGGCGCGATCCTACCCTCGCCGTGCGTCCCGGCTGGACGCATTCCGCCACCCTGGCCTTGCGCGGTCCGCGTCCCGCGGCAATCGCCCTGGCCCAGTCCCTCAAGCGTGGGGCACCGAGGGTCCGGCAGAAGATGGTTCGCGGCCTCGAACAGGCCCGTCCGGGTGAACCTGTCGCCCCGCTTGAACACTCGCCCGATCCGGCTGATCCCGCCGCACTCGGAGCGTCGGGGCGTCACCCCGGGGCTGCCAGACCGCGCGATCTGTCCGTCGGTCGCATCGACGACGCTTTCCGGGATGCCGGCGCAGTCGTGCAGGCATGGAGCAGGCGGAGGCTGCCCGGCCGGCCTGGAGCGGCGCCGATGTCATGGGTCTTGATCGGCTGGCAGCTGAGGCGTTGACCGCTGCCGCCGAGGCGCGGGCGGCGCTGAAGCCGACCGGACTGCCCCCGGACCTGCCACTCGATGGTTTGGCGCTCGTGGGCGCGGTTCTGGGCACCGCGGCGCATGCACCCGCCGTACCGTGCGAGGCGGCCGTGCGGAGAGTCGCGGCAGGTCCAGCGACAGTTGACTCCACGCGTGCCCGGACCGCGCAGCTGCAGGCCAACATGGCGCGCTTCGCCGATATGCCGGAGCGCCCCGAGCAACGTGACTGGCCGGACCGGCTGGACGCCCTCGTCCACCCCTGTCGGTCGGACGGGCTCAAGACCGCGGACATGCAGGCCGAGCGTGCGGCCTTCGGCAACTGCCCCGCGCATTGCGGAAGGATCCGCGCGGTCCGCCGCCGACACCTTGGCGCGCGCACGCGCTGCCGAGGGGGGGCTGGTTCGCGGACCCTGACCGCCAGGTCATCGCCCTCTCTCGCGATCTGGCGCGGGCTGAAATTCCTGCCGGATCGTTCCCGCCCATGGGTGTCACCACCGGCTCGACCTCGCGCTTGTCCGGGATGGGCCTCGTGCGGCGCGTTGCCCCACAGTCAAGCCCCAGGGTGACGCCGCGGGATTGCGTCGTCCCGGCGGGCAAGGCGCTGAAGGGGCTGGCGCCCCGCTGGTTGATGTCCCCGCAGGCGGTGTCCAACAGCCTGCCCAGGCACGACGGGCTCAGTGATCTGATCATCGTCGACGCGGCATCGCGGATGACGCCGGAGACCGCTGTCGGCGCCCTTGCCCGCGCAAACCAGTCCGTCATCGTTGGCGCCGCAACCCAGCTGCCGCCGACGACATCCTTGCAACGCATGGTTGCCGATGGTGATGGCGACGGCGTTGTCGAGAAGTCCGTGCCGGACCTCGCCAATGCCACCTTTCGGCCGCGTCGTCGGCTGCGCTGGCATTGCCGATCGCGTCATGCCGGGCCGATCTTCAGCGCGCTGGCGCGGAGTGACTCCCGAGCCGGTGACACAGCGCGCCGCTCGGTGCAGGGCCACCGGGTCCGGCCATCGGCGAGGCGCCGGTGGCCGGGCTGGCGCGCAGGCCCGGGGGGCACCGCGCGTGGGCACCCGGACCCGCGCGGCCGGGTCAGCCGCCGGTCGTCGCAGGGCCTTGGCGCTGATCCGTGGCCGTCGCCGCTTCGCCGGTCTCTTCGTCGAACTCGCTCAGGGCGGGGCGCTGGCCAATGGTGATGTGGTCGATGTCCTCGGCTGCAAACCCGCGGATCAGGGCAGGGATCATCATGAACACCAGGAGGAAGATCGGCAGGCCCACCACGGTGATCACCTCCTGCAGGGCGGTGAGACCGGCCTCGCCGGCGAGCAGGATCAACGTCGCGGCGATCATGCCCTCGGCCGCGCCCCAGAACACCCGCTGGCGCACCGGGCCGGCCTCGGCGGTGCCCGAGCACATCATGTCCACCACCAGCGACGCGGAGTCCGAGGAGGTCGCGAAGAAGATCGCCACCACCAGGATCGCGATGCCCTGAATCAGCGGCGCCCAGGGCAGCTCGGCGAACAGCGCGAACATCGCCAGCGGTATGGATTCGGACACCGCGTCGCTGATGGCGCCCGCCCCGTCGCCCATGGCCGCGCGCGCGCCCTCTCCCAGGCCATCGATGGCGATCGCCTGCCAGCCGAAGATCGCGAACCAGATCACCGTGAACAGCGACGGCGCCAGCAGCACACCGAAGACGAACTCGCGGATCGTGCGCCCGCGTGAGATGCGCGCCACGAACAGCCCGATGAATGGCGACCAGGTCACCGTCCAGGCCCAGTAGAAGACGGTCCAGTCGCCCTGCCAGCCCCAGCCGTTCGTGTCCATCTCGCCGCCGTGGAGCATGTCGTTCCAGAACGCCAGCCGGGGCAGGTTCGCGAGATAGAGCCCGAACGTCTCCACGATCCCGCGCAGCAGGAACAGCGTCGATCCGGTGATCAGCACGAACACCAGCAGGCCCACCGCCATGCCGATGTTGACGTTCGACAGAACCTTGACCCCCTTGTCGAGCCCGGCGACGATCGAGATGGTCGCCACCACCGTCAGCGTGCCGATGATGGCCAGCCGCAGCAGGGTGTCGTCGGCCCAGCCCAGCAGTTCGGACAGCCCTGCCGCGACCTGCGACGAGCCGAGGCCCAGCGACACCGCCACCCCGAACAGCGTGCCCAGGATCGCCACGATGTCGATGGCCTTGCCGATGGGCCCGTGGATGCCCTCGCGCAGCAGCGGATAGAACACCGAACTGACCCGCACCGGCAGGTCATAGCGGTTGATGAAATACGCAAACGCCAGCCCCGGCAGCGCAAAGATGGTCCAGGTGTGCAGCGCCAGATGGTACAGTGAAATCGAAACCGCATCCTGCGCAGCCTGCACCGTGAAGGGCTCGACCCCCGGCAGCGGCGGGGTCTGGTAATGGCTGATCGGCTCGGCCACGCCCCAGAACATCAGGACCGTGCCGATGCCGCCGGCGAACAGCATCGTGAACCACGACAGGTTGGAGTATTCGGGCCGGGATTTCCGCGGGCCAAGCCGGATATGCCCGTGGCGCGACATCGCCGCATAGACCAGAAAGCCCAGCCAGACATTCACGCCCAGGATGAAGAACCATCCAAGGTTCGTGACGATCCAGGTCCGCCCCTCGGCAAAGGCGGTTCCGATGGGTCCGGGGGCCAACACCAGCAGTACGACGAATATCAGACTGAGCCCGGCGGAGACGAAGAAAATGGTGGGATCGACCCGAAGTCCAAGCCATCTCGCCAGTGTCTTCATGCCATTGCCCCCATTCTGGCCCAATGCAAAACGCACGAGTTCCGATCTGGTTCCCGTCCCGCCGGAAGACGCCCCTCGCAGCGCCAGTACCGGGCCGCGGTGACCGCCTGTCTGCGGTTGCGGGCCAATGCCGCTTTCCAGCCCGCACCTCCAGGGGCCACGCTGCCCCCCCCGAGGGGCGCTCGCATCGTCCTGCTGACCCCGCAGGGAAATGCGCGGTTCGACCGCGCGGTCTGCCGTAGGTTTTGCCCCCAGGGGGCTTCGGCTGAGCGATCACAAGCCCCCCATGGACTGCCATGCATGTCCGTGGGGGGGCATGGCCTCCCCTCCCGGGGTCGATGGGACGGCAGGAGGGCGTGTACAGCCCACATTCCCCAAGCAGGCTGCCGTCGGAACACAAGGCCGGCTGACGTTGTCCCGGATCACGCGGTTTTCGCCCCCAAGTAGCGTCTGCGGGGGCGCGATCACCCCGGATCAGGCGGATCGAGGCGGCGAAGCCATGCCCTGCTGGGGTGATGGTCCTGTTCTTCGGCGCCACAGGCTGAGATGTCGGGGCGGTTTCGTGGCCTTTGGGTCTGGATCGCGGTCACGCAGGTCACGACAGCCATGCGTGCCGAACGTAGGATTTTTGCGCAGGCTCGTATCAGGAAATTGGTCCTGGAGCTCAGTATCGCCGCCAACGCCCGCCCACATCGAGCGCGCCAGTGCATATCCGTTCTCGGAGAGGATGCGGTCTAAGCGGCTGATCGGTTGACACACGCAAATCATGTTACAGTGTCGCAATCCATCGACCTGCCCTAAACTTGGCCGGCACAAGGCATTGATGATGTGACCGCCCCCGACGGCATCGATAGATTGAGCAACCCGAGGTCTGGAAATTTTGCTGAGAGCGGGTCAGGCATCCTGGCATTCCCACTTGATGTAGGCCTTGGTGTCTGAGGCCCATTTTTCATCGATCTCGACGAGGATGGCGCTGACCA
>NZ_NHSD01000286.1 GCF_016653255.1 Rhodobaculum claviforme | reverse complement strand
CCCCAGATACGCCCGCTCGGGCACCCAGGTGATGCGGTACTCGGGCGCTTCGGTCGCGGGGCGCAACCCGGCATAGATCGCCGTCACCTCGTGCCCCGCCAGCGCCGGCAGGATCGCGGCCCCGCGCGCGCGCAACCCCGCCAGCGTGGCGGCATCCAGCGCGGCGTGGCGGCGGTCGTCCTGATCCTCGGCGGTGGGGCCGACCAGCAGGTTGCCATAGACGGTGCGGCAGACCACGACGCCCTTGGTGGTCTCGGTCGGGACCGGCAGCAGGATATGGCGCGTCAGCGCCGCCGCGGGCTTGTCGAAGACCACGAACTGCCCCTTGCGCGGGCGGATGGCAAAATCCGCCTGGCCCAGGCACATCGCCTCGACCCGGTCGCCCCACAGCCCCGCCGCCACCACCACCGCACGCGCCACGACCACGCCACCCGGCGTCGTCAGCCGCCAGCGCGCCCCGTCCCAGTCGGCCGCCGTCACCGGCGCGCCGCGGCGCAGCGCCGCCCCGTTCGCCAGCGCCTGGTTCAGATAGGCCAGCGGCGCCGACCACGGATCGATCAGGTATTCCCCCGGCACCCGGAACCCCGCCACCACACCCGGCGCCAGCGCGGGTTCCAGCGCGCGGATCGCCCCGCCATCCATCACCGCGATGTCGTCCACCCCGTTGGCGCGCGCCTTGTCCATCAGACCCGGCAGGCGCGCGGCCTCGGCCTCGGTCCAGGCCAGGACCAGCGCGCCGGCACGGTCCAGCGGCAGGCCCAGGCGGGCGTGGATCTCCAGATACTCGGCATGGCCGGCGCGCACGCAGGCGGCCTCCAGGCTGTCGGGGGGCGCATCGAAGCCGGTGTGCAGGATCGCGCTGTTGCCCTTGGAGGCGCCGTCCAGGATGTCCTGCGCCGCCTCCAGCACGACCACCCGCGCGCCCTCCAGCGTCAGGCGGCGCGCCACCGCGCAGCCCACCACGCCCGCGCCGATCACCGCAACGTCGACCCCGTCCATATCGGCCCCGCCCATATCGGCCCCCGGATTGCCCGATTATCGGGATCAAGGTGATCCGCAGTGACCGTTCAGTCAAGCATTCCCGCCCCGACCGCCATGATTCGCCCGTTCGGGCGCAAAAAATCGTTGACAGACCCGCCGCCGCCGTGGCCGCATCATCCCGAACCAGGGGGTACCGGACCCGTGAAACCCGACGCGCGCCGCCAGCTGATCCTTGCGCATGTCGCCCGCCAGGGCGAAGCGCGGGTGGAGGACCTCGCGCGCAGGTTCGACGTCTCGCTGGAGACGATGCGCCGCGACCTCGCACAGCTCGCCGAGGCCGGCGAGGTCATCAAGCGCCATGGCCGGGTGCGCCGCGCCGCCCTCGTGCATGAACCCGACATGACCGACCGCATGGCCACGCAGGGCGCGCAGAAGGCCCGCGCCGCCACCCACCTCGCCGCCCTGATCCAGCCCAACGAGACGGTGTTCATGGACACCGGCTCCACCACGCTGGCCTGCGCGCGGGCGCTGGCGCGGGTGGCGGGGCTGACCTGCATCACCAACTCGCTGGCGATCGCCGAGGTGCTGGGCCGCGCCGGGCGGCGGGTGTTCCTGCTGGGCGGCAGCTACGGCCCCGCCAACGCCCAGACCGTCGGCCCCATGGTGATCGAACAGGCCACCCGCTTTCGCGCCGACCGCGCCATCGTGACCGTCGCAGGGCTGGAGGCCCGCGCCGGCGCCACCGACGCCGACGTCGAGGAGGCGCAGGTCGCCCGCGCCATGCTGGCACAGGCCGACATGTCCGTGGTCGTGGCCGACAGCGCCAAGTTCGGCCGCCGCGCGGCGTTCACGGTGTCTCCGCTGCGCGCGCTGGGGTTGATCGTGTCCGAGCACGGCGCCCAGACCCCCGACGACTGGCTGGCCACCGCCCCCCCCGAGCCCGCCACATGAGGCGCGCGCTGCTGCTTTATGTCCGCGCCGCCGACCGGCTGGCGGACTGGACCGGCTGGATCGCGATGATGCTGATCTTCGTGATGATGGCGGTGATGCTGTGGGACGTGGTCGCGCGCAAGTTCCTCGACATCTACATCATGTGGGGGCTGGAGTTCCTGCAGTTCACGCTGGCGGCCTATTACTTCATGGGCGGCGCCAAGACGCTGAAGGACAACACCCATGTCCGGATGGACCTGTTCTATGACCGGCTGACGGTGCGGGGCCGGGCGTGGATGGATCTGGCGACGGTGGGGTGTCTGATCTTCTACCTTGCGGTGCTGCTGTGGGGGTCGATCTCCAGCCTTCAGTTCTCGATCGACACGAACCAGCGGCTGCCGTCGGTGTGGCGCCCCTCGGTCGTGCCGATCAAGGCGCTGATGACGGCCTGCATCGCGCTGATGCTGGCGCAGTCGTTCGCGCTGGTGATCCGGCACGCCCACACCGCCCTGACCGGGCGTGACCTGTTTCCCCGGGAGCCCGCATGACCCACGAGGCCATCGCCCTTCTGATGTTCCTGTCGCTGATGGTCCTGATGATGACCGGCCAGCGGGTATTCGCGGCCATCGGCTTTGTCGCCGCGATCATGGCGCTGGTGGGCTATGGCGTCGGCGGCGAGGAGCTGGCCTTCAACCAGGCGTTCAAGCTCTTTCGCTGGACGGCGCTGGTGGCGCTGCCGCTGTTCGTGTTCATGGGCTATGTCATGGCGCGCTCCGGCATCGCCGAGGATCTGTACCGGATGTTCCACGTCTGGTTCGGACGCGTGCCGGGCGGGCTGGCGGTGGGCACGGTGTTCCTGATGGTCGTGATCTCGGCCATGAACGGGCTGTCGGTGGCGGGCATGGCGATCGGCGCCACCATCGCCCTGCCGGAGATGCTGCGGCGCGGATACGACAAGGTGCTGGTCACCGGGGTGGTGCAGGGGGGATCGTCGCTGGGGATCCTGATCCCGCCGTCGGTGGTGATGATCCTCTATTCCGCCATCGCGGGGCAGCCGGTGGACCGGCTGTGGATCGCGGGCATCGTGCCGGGGCTGCTGATGGCGGGGATGTTCGTCGTCTACATCCTGATCCGCGCGCGGCTGAACCCCGCGCTGGCGCCGCCCGCGACGGATGCCGACCTGGACATGCCGCTCGGCGCGAAACTGGCGCTGGCGCGGGCGGGCATCCTGCCGCTCCTGATTTTCGGCGCGATGATCGGGCTGTTTCTGGGCGGCGTGACCTTCCTGCACGAAAGTGCCGCCATCGGCGCGCTGGCCACGATGATCGCGGCCGCCGTCAAACGCCGCCTGACATGGGCCATGCTGCGCGAGAGTGCCGAGCGCACCCTCGCCATCTCGTGCCTGTTCATGTGGATCATCCTCGCGGCGCTGGCCTTCTCCACCGTGTTCGACGGGCTGGGCGCCGTGCGCGCGATCGAGGCGCTGTTCATCACCCGCTGGGACCTGTCGCCGTGGGAGGTGATCATCCTCATGCAGCTCAGCTTCCTGTTGCTGGGGATGTTCTTTGACGACACCGCGATGCTGGTGATCGTGGCGCCGCTCTATATCCCGCTGGTGCGGATGCTGGATCTGGGGTTCGACAGCGTGCGCGACCAGATGATCTGGTTCGGGGTCCTCTACACCATGACCTGCCAGATCGCCTACATCACGCCCCCCTTTGGCTACAACCTGTTCCTGATGCGCGGCATGGCCCCGGCCGAGGTCACGCTGTGGGACATCTACCGATCCATCTGGCCCTTCGTGGGCATGATGGCGCTGACCATCGCGCTGGTGATGCTGTTTCCCCAGATCGCGCTGGTCCTGCTGTAAAAAACCCCAACAAGGAGGACGGCCCATGACCACCCCATCCCAGCGCATCCTGGCCTCGCGCCGCAAGTTCCTGACGACGGCGGCCATCGGCGGGGGGGCGGCTGCGGCCTCCACGCTGGCCGCGCCCTATGTCTCGGCGCAATCCCCGATCCGGTGGCGGTTGCAGACCTATTCCGGCGCGCCGCTGGGCGCGCATGTCATCAAGCCCCAGATCGACGCCTTCAACCGGGCCGCCAACGGCGAGATGGAGATCGAGCTCTACTACGCCGACCAGCTGGTCCCCACGGACGAGCTGTTCCGCGCGCTGCAGAACGGCACGCTGGACGCGGTGCAGTCGGACGAGGCGACGATGGCCTCCCCCGTCGATATCTCGGTCTTCGGCGGCTACTTTCCGTTCGCGACGCGCTTCAGCCTCGATGTGCCGGCGCTGTTCAACTACTACGGCCTGAACGAGATCTGGCAGGAGGCGTACGACGAGGTCGACAACGTCACCTGGCTGTCCTCGGGCGCCTGGGACCCGCTGCACATCTTCACCATCGATCCGATCCGGAGCCTCGCCGACATGCGCGGCAAGCGCGTCTTCGGCGTGCCCACCGCCGGGCGCTTCCTGTCGCGCTACGGGCTGATCCCCGTCACCGTGCCGTGGGACGACGTGGAGGTCGCGCTGCAGACCGGACAGCTCGACGGCGTCGCATGGTGCGGCTTCACCGAGGCGTATGAGGTCGGCTGGGCCGACATCTGCAACTATGCGCTGACGAACTCGGTCACGGGGGCGTGGTTCGGCAGCTACTTCGCCAACACCGCATCGTGGAACAACATCCCCCCCCATTTGCAGGAGCTGTTCCGCATCACCATCGACCAGTCGCACTACTACCGCGCCGTCTGGTACTGGGGCGGCGAGGCGCAGCTGCGCGTCCACGGCGAGAAGATGGAGCTGACCTCCCTCCCGGCCGAGGAATGGGCGCAGGTCACCGCCGACGCCAACGGCTTCTGGGACGAGATCGCGGGATCAAGCCCCCGCGCCGGCCGCGTCGTGCAGGCCTTCAAGGACTACGCCGCCAACATGGAGGCCGCGGGCTACCCCTACCGCTGACGGCCCCGGACCCGCGGCGTCCGCACACCCCCTGTGCGGGCGCCGCATCTTGCATGCGCGGGCGGGATCGCTAGCTGTGGGCCATTACCCGGCAGCAGCAGGAGGCCCCCGATGGCGCTGGCCAATACCCACCACAGCTATGGCAGCGCCGCGCGCGTGCTGCACTGGATGACCGCGCTGGTGATCCTGACGGCGTTCCCGCTGGGCCTGATCGCCAACGCCTGGCCATGGGAGACGTCGGACCAGTTCGCGGTCAAGGCCACGCTGTTCAGCCTGCACAAGACGGTGGGGCTGATGGCCTTCACCCTGGCGGTGGTCCGCATCACCTGGGCGGTGGTCCAGCCCCACCCCGCCCCGATCCACCCCGAACGGCGCTGGGAAACCGCGCTGGCCGGCGTGGTGCACTGGATGCTGTATCTGTCGCTGCTGATCGTGCCGCTGTCGGGCTGGGTGCACCACGCCGCCACCACCGGCTTTGCGCCGATCTGGTGGCCGTTCGGGCAATCGCTGCCGTTCGTGCCGGTGGATGACGGGGTGGCCTCGGCCTCGGCGGCGATGCACTGGCTGTTCACCAAGGTGCTGGCGGCGTCGCTGGTGCTGCATGTGGCGGGGGCGATCAAGCACCACGCGCTGGACCGCGACGCCACGCTGGTGCGGATGTGGCGCGGCACGCCGGCGGGCGGCGACCGCGCGGCGCATGGCTGGGCGCCCGCGGGAATCGCGGTGGTGCTGTATGGCATGGCCACCGCCGCCGCGCTGGCGCTGGTGCCCACCGACACGGCCCGCCCCACCCTGGGCGCGGGCACCGGCAACTGGCAGGTGACCGAGGGCACCCTGGCCATCGAGGTCCGCCAGATGGGCAGCGCGATCGAGGGCAGCTTCGGGCAGTGGACCGCCGACATCGACTATGACCCCGACACCCGCTCGGGCACGGTGCAGGTGACGATCGACATCGAAAGCCTGCGCCTCGGCTCGGTCACCGCGCAGGCGATGGGGGCGGATTTCTTTGCCGCGGACGATCACCCCACCGCCGTCTTTGCCGCCGACATCGGCGACCGCGACGGCGATCTGGTGGCCGACGGGACCCTGACCCTGCGCGGGACCGAAGCGCCCGTCACCCTGCCCTTTGTGCTCCGGATCGACGGCGACCGCGCCGTGATGGAGGGGCAGACCACGCTGGACCGCCGCGACTTTGCCATCGGCATGGGCCAGACCGACCCCGCCACGCTGGGCTTCGATGTCGCCGTGCGCATCGCCCTGGAGGCCGAGCGCGAGTGACCCAGCCCCGCGCGCAGCGCAACCCCGCCTTGCATTTCCGGCCCTATGGGTCGCCCCCGGAACTGGTATTCACAATGCAATAACCGGGTGCGGAGGGTGCGGCATGGGGGCGACCCATA
>NZ_NHSD01000285.1 GCF_016653255.1 Rhodobaculum claviforme | reverse complement strand
CCCCCGCCCCGCCGGGCGGCTGGTCCACCGACTGGGCCACCGATGCGGGCGCGATCGCACGCACCCGCGCCACCCTGGCCGCGCGCTTCACCGCCGAGGGGCTGCGGCTGGAGGGGCTGGATCTGGAGCCCGGCCGCGCCACCGTCCGCTTCACCAACCTGCGCCACGAGGCGCAACCGCGCGCGCTGGGCCGCGCCGCGCGCATCCTCAGCGCCGTGCTGCCACCCTCGGTCGAGGAAATCGTGCTGCTGCCCGCCGTGCGCGGCCTGGCCGTCAGCGCCGTGACCCTGCGCCGCAGCGACCTGGAGGAGCTGGAGCACGACCCCGACGGCGCGGACGCGCTGCGCGCACGCACCGCCATCGACGATGCCGCCGCCAGCCTGGGCCCGCAGCCGCTGCTGATCGCCCACCCCGCGGATGCGCCGCGCCTGGGCTGGAGCGTGCTGCCCTATCTTGCCCCCACGATCATGGACCCGTCGTCGCCGGTGCGGCTGGAGGCCGGCCTGCGCGCCGAGGCGCGCTTTGCGCTGGCCAGCAACCTGCTGGTGTCGGGGGCGCTGACGCAGCGGGTGGCGGGGAACCTCGGGGGCACCACCCGGGCGCCGGAGGCCTGCCGCAGCGACGGCTTCTGCTACGAACGGGTGCGCAGCGACGCGACCTCCTATGTCTCCGACAGCCCGGTGCTGGAGCGGCTGACGATGGCGCATTTCTCGCGCCCCGGTGCCAACCTTTATGGTCGCCTCAGCGCGGGGTGGCTGGAGCGGATGTACGCCGGCGTCTCGGCCGAGGTGCTGTGGAAGCCCGCCGCCGGCCCCCTCGCGCTGGGCGCCGAGGTCAACCGCGTGCGCCGCCGCGCGCCGTCCAGCTTTGGCGGGCTGCTGGATTACGAGGTCACGACGGGGCATGTCTCGGCCTATGTCGATTTCGGCGCGGGCTATGTCGGGCAGATCGACGTGGGGCAGTACCTGGCGGGCGACCGCGGCGCCACGCTGAGCCTGAGCCGCGAATTCGCCAGCGGCTGGCGGCTGGGCGCCTATGCCACGCTGACGGACATGCCGTTCTCGGCCTTCGGCGAGGGGTCGTTCGACAAGGGCATCACCATCACCATCCCGGTGACATGGTTCGACGGGCGGCCCAGCCGGGCGCGCAGCAGCCAGACCATCCGCTCGCTCCAGCGCGACGGCGGGGCCCGGCTGGACGTGGCGAACCGGCTTTATCCCATGGTGCGCGACCTGCACCGCGCGGCGCTGGACGACAGCTGGGGGACGGTGTGGCAATGACGCGGGCGATCACGGCGGGCCTGGGGCTGGCGTTCGCGCTGGGACTGGCGGCATGCAGCGGCGGGCAGCGCGACAGCACCACCGCGACGGAGACGCAGCTCCCCGGGCTGGAGCGGCTGGTCGGCGGGGGCCGCGACGCCCCGCCCCTGGTGATCGTGGCGCCGGGCGCCGCGTCCGCGCCGCTGGGGGCGGAAATCCCCGCGCGCGATGCGCGGGCGACGCTGGTGCGGGTGGGCCGCAACGGCGCCGTCACGACATGGCGCAGCGCCGACGCGGTCGGGCTGTCGCTGCGGGCACCCGGGGTGCTGGTGGCCACGCGCGGGCTGGGCGAGGATCTGCACATCGCCGACGCTGCTGCCACGGCGGCGGCGCTGGCGGCCGGGCGCGACGGCGCCGTGCCGCGCAGCCACGACCGGCTGGGCGGCGACCAGCGACTGGTGCGCACCCGCCTCGACTGCACCCTGACGCGAACCGGGCGCGACACCCTGACGCTGGAGGGCACGTCCCGCACAGCCGACCGCCACGAGGAGGCGTGCACCCCCGAGGGCGGCGGCCCCGGTTTCGTGAACCGCTACTGGCGCGACCCCGCCAGCGGCGCGGTGCTGGCCTCCGAGCAGTGGATCGGCCCCGAGCTGGGCCACGTCCGTCTGGTGCACCCGGCGGACTGATCCGGCCCGGGCACCACCCTGCCGACAGCCATCGGTGGCCGCGCACCGCTCGCAGGTCACCGCTGCCCACAAGTCACTGGCCGCGCATCACCAGCCGCGCCTCACCGGCCACGCATCACCGGGCGCGGCGCGACAGACCCAGCCGGCACAGCCCCCAGATCACCCCCAGCACCGCCACATCCAGCAGCAGCAGCCCGCGCATCGCCCCGGTGTCATCGGCCCCGAACGGCGTGGTGAACAGCGCCAGCCCCGACAGCGCCCCGGCAGGCGCCACCACCGTCAGCGCGAACACGTTGTTGGCAAAGTGCAACCCCCACGCCAGCCCGAGCGACCCCGACCGCGCCGTCAGATCCGCCGCCATCAGCCCGAACAGCCCCGTCACCCCCACCACCAGCCAGGCATTTTCCCCCATCATGCCGGCGTCATGGTGCAGCAGCCCGAAGGCCACGCTGGGCAGCACCATCCACATCAGCGGCGAGGCGAACCGCGCCGCAAGCTGCTGTTGCAGGTAGCCGCGCAGCGCCAGCTCCTCGGCGCCGGTCTGAAGCAGCAGCCCCGCGAGCGCCAGCGGCAACCACGCCAGCCACAGCCCTGGCGCAAGGTTGCGCTCCAGATCCATCCGGCCCACGCCCACCAGGAACGCGATGCCATAGATCACCGCGATCACCGCCACCCCGGCCAGGAAATGCCGCACCACCCGGCGGCGCGGCCCGATCAGCGTGCCCAGCCCGCGCCGGTGCAGCAGCCGTGCCGCCGCCCATGTCCCCAGCACCACCCCGCCGAACGACAGCAGCACCAGCACCATCAGGCCCGGCGTGGCCCCCAGCGTCAGCGGCCCGCTCTCGGCTCCGCGCAGCCACAGCACCGCGGCAAAGATCGCCGCCGACACCGCCATGTTCCCCGCCACGATCAGGACCAGCCCCAGCCCCAGCCGCCACAGCTGCGGATGGGCGCGGGCGGGGGCCACGAAGGCGTCGAACGGCATGGGATGGCGCGTGGACATGACCGGGAATGTGGGCCGCAACGCGCTCGGCGACAAGACCGCGCGAATCACCCGTCCCGCCTGCGCTTTCGAGCATGAATTGAGTGCAGGCAAATACCACTCAACCCTTGCGCGGAATGGCTGTCGATCGCAGGGCGGAATGCCCGGATTGTCGAACAGTTTTCACGAATTCTGTTTCAATAGAGCCACGAGACAGGTTATCCCTGTGTCCAGTGACGATCCTGTGAGGGTGGTCATCGGTGCCCAGCCGCGACAGCGCGAACATCGCGGCGGCAGTGCCGGCAAGGTGTGATGCGTAACGAGTGCGAGGGTTAAAATGACTGTCTTCAGGACAATTTCTCTGGCTGCGGTGCTGGCGATGGGCACGGCGGTCGCGGCATCGGCGTCCAGCGTGACGCTGCGTTATGACGGGCCGACGGCGGGTAGCGGCCTCACAGACTTCGACAATGTGAACATCCAGGTAACGCCGGCCGGCAGCACCGGAAACGCCCTCGCGGGTGGTTTCGACTTCAGCGAGCTGCAAGGCAACGAAGTTCTGCGGAATTTCGTTGCCTGGTGCATGGACCTCAGCGCGAACCTGAACCAGGGCACGCGGAACTATCACGAAAGCCCCAGCTTCATCACCGGCGTGAATGAGCTGATGGGCGCCGGGACGCGCGTGCAGGGCCTGTTCGATGCGGTGTATCATTTCGTCAACCCCGCCGACCGGGTCCAGTCGACGGCATTCCAGCTGGCGATCTGGGAGGTCATCTATGATGATGACTACAGCCTGACCTCGGGCAGCTTCCGGGCGGCGGGCACCGGTACGAACGGGGCCGATGTGGAGGAAACAGCCCGAGATTGGCTGGACATTGCGAAGGGCTGGTCCGGCACGCAGAAATGGTCGCTGACCTTCTACGAAGCCTCCAACCCCAACCAGCAGAACATCGGCACCGCATCGGCGATCCCGCTGCCGGCGGCGGGCTGGCTGCTGCTGGGGGGCCTCGGGGCGCTGGGCGCGCTGGCGCGGCGGCGCAAGGCAACCGCCTGACACCACCTCGGACGGGGATTTTCGACGGGCGGCCCGGACGGGCCGCCCGTTTGCGTCTCGCGCTTGTGCCGACGGCGGGGCTCGCCTATTCCTGCGTGGGATTGCAGGGGCTTCCGCGCCCCGCACGATCCTGCAAGCCGCGCCCGATGGCGTGGACCAGCCAGCCAGAGGGAGGAAGCGGGGATGACCACGCGCGCCGTCGACAAGTCGAAACTGCCCAGCCGCCACGTCACCGAGGGCCCCGCGCGCGCCCCGCACCGCAGCTATTTCTATGCCATGGGGATCTCGGAGGAGGAAATCCACCAGCCCTGGGTCGGCGTCGCCACCTGCTGGAACGAGGCGGCCCCCTGCAACATCGCCCTCAACCGCCAGGCGCAGGCGGTGAAGCAGGGCGTCAAGGTCGCCCACGGCACCCCGCGTGAATTCACCACCATCACCGTCACCGACGGCATCGCCATGGGCCATGACGGGATGAAGGCGTCGCTGGCGTCGCGCGATGCCATCGCGGATACGGTCGAGCTGACGATGCGCGGGCACTGCTATGACGCGCTGGTGGGGCTGGCGGGCTGCGACAAGTCGCTGCCGGGGATGATGATGGCGATGGTGCGGCTGAACACGCCGTCGGTGTTCATCTATGGCGGCTCGATCCTACCGGGCCGGCTGGATGGCCGCGACGTCACCGTGCAGGACGTGTTCGAGGCCGTGGGCCAGCACCAGGCCGGCAACATGACCGACGCCGCGCTCGATGTGCTGGAGCGGGTGGCCTGCCCCTCGGCCGGGGCCTGCGGCGGGCAGTTCACCGCCAACACCATGGCCTGTGTCTCCGAGGCGATCGGGCTGGCGCTGCCGAATTCCTCCGGGGCGCCCGCACCGTACGAATCCCGCGACCAGTACTGCGAGGCCTCGGGCGTGGCGGTGATGAACCTGATCGCGCGCAACATCCGCGCCCGCGACATCGTCACCCGCAAGGCGCTGGAAAACGCCGCGCGCGTGGTCGCCTGCACCGGCGGGTCCACCAACGCAGGCCTGCACCTGCCCGCCATCGCGCACGAGGCCGGGATCGACTTCGACCTGATGGACGTGTGCGACATCTTCCGCGACACGCCGTACTTCGTCGACCTGAAGCCGGGCGGCAACTACGTCGCCAAGGACCTGTACGAGGCCGGCGGCGTGCCCGTGGTCATGAAGGAGCTGCGCAAGGCCGGTCTGGTGCACGAGGACTGCATGACGGCGACGGGCCGCACCATCGGCGAGGAACTGGACCTTGTCACCCGCGAGGCCGATGGCCGCGTGATCTACCCCTCCGCCAGCCCGATCACGAAAACCGGCGGCGTGGTGGGCCTGAAGGGCAACCTCGCCCCCGAGGGCGCCATCGTGAAGGTCGCGGGCATCGCGGCCGAGGACCAGGTCTTCACCGGCCCCGCCCGCGTGTTCGAGTGCGAGGAAGACGCGTTCGAGGCCGTCAAGGCCCGCCAGTACAAGGAAGGCGAGGTGCTGGTGATCCGCAACGAAGGCCCCGCCGGCGGCCCCGGCATGCGAGAGATGCTGGCCACCACCGCAGCGCTGTCGGGCCAGGGCATGGGCAAGAAGGTCGCGCTGATCACCGACGGGCGGTTCTCGGGGGCCACGCGCGGCTTCTGTGTGGGCCATGTCGGTCCCGAGGCCGCGCATGGCGGCCCCATCGGGATGCTGCGCGACGGCGATGTCATCACCATCGACGCCATCAGGGGCGAGCTGTCGGTCGCCCTGAGCGACGCGGAGCTGGCCGCGCGCAAGGCCGACTGGAGCGGACCGCGCCAGACCATCCACGCCGCCGGGGCGCTGTGGAAATACGCGCAGCTGGTCGGCTCGGCCGCCAAGGGCGCGGTCACCCACCCCGGCGCCGCCGGCGAACGGCATGTGTACATGGACCTGTGACCGGCGCATGCGCGCCACGGCGCAGGGGCAGCCGCAGGGGCGGGTCGGTGAGGCGGCGGGGGCAGCCGCCGTCCGCAGCCACGGGTGCGGCGTGACGGCCCTGGCCGCGACGGCGCGGGGGCGCCTGGGACGGTTGCGCGGGGCATTGGTGGCCGCGGCCGGAATGGCCGTGCTGGGCCTGTCGGGCTGCATGGCCGGTGGCGAGGACACCGCCCCCGCCACCAAGGCCGTCGCCAACGGTGCGGTCGTGATCGCGGGCCCCGCGGGGTATTGCGTCGATCCGGTCGCCACGCGCGAACGCCGCTCCGGGGCGTTCGTGCTGCTGGGCGCCTGTGCCGCGCTGATGGGCGAGGGGCGCCCGCCCCCGCGCCGCGCCGTGCTGACGGCCGCCGTCTCGCCCGCCGGCGAGGCGCCGCCCGTGGCCGACAGCGCGGACATGCTGGCGGCCTATCTTGCCACCCCGCCGGGCCGCGCGCTCTTGTCGCGCAGCGAAACCGCCGCGACCGTCACGGTTCTGGACAGCCGCGTCCAGGACGGCGTGCTGTTCGTGCACCTGCGCGACACCAGCCCCTTTGACGGCGCCGAGGTGTTGGCGGAATACTGGCGTGCGATCCTCGACATCGGGCCGCATGCGGTGTCGCTGTCGGTGCTGCCGCTGGCCGAACGCCCGCTGGCGGCGACCGACGCGCGCATCCTGCTGACGCGCTTCATCGCCGCGACGCGCGCCGCCACCGCCGCCCGCTCCGAGGCCGTCCAGCCCGGCGCGGGACGCCCCGAGGCCGGGCGGGCCCTTGTCAGCCCTCCGCGGCGTCCAGCAAGACCACCTGGCCGCCATAGGTCGCGCGCAGGTTGGCGGCGGTATAGGTCCCGGCCACCGGCCCCTGTGCGATCACCCGGCGATTGAGCAGCACCAGCCAGTCGAAATACCGGGTCACCGTCTGCAGGTCATGGTGCACCACCACGATGGTCCGGCCCGCGTCGCACAACCCCTTCAGCAGGCCCACGATCGCGGCCTCGGTGGGGGCGTCGACCCCGGCCATGGGCTCGTCGAGGAAATAGATGTCGGCCTCCTGCACCAGGGCGCGGGCCAGGAACACCCGCTGCTGCTGGCCGCCCGACAGCTGGCTGATCTGACGCTCGGCATAGTCCTGCATGCCCACCTGTTCCAGCGCGGCCATGGCGCGCGCCCGGTGGCTGCGGCCGGGACGGCGCAGCCAGCCGACCTCGCCATAAAGCCCCATCGTCACCACATCGCGCACCGAGGCCGGGAAGTCCCAGTCCACGCTGGAGCGCTGCGGCACATACCCCACCCGGCGGCGCACGTCGCCGCAGCGGCGCCCGAACAGCCGCACATGCCCCGCCACGGGCCGCACCAGCCCCAGTACGGCCTTGATCAGGGTGGATTTTCCGGCACCGTTGGGCCCCACCACCGCCGCCATCACACCCGGCGGAATGTCCAGGTCGATGTCCCACAGCACCGGCGCATCGCGATAAGCGACGGTCAGGTCCTCGACATGCAGGGCCAGGCCCGGCTCGTGCAGCGCGCTGTCGGCCATCGATCCGCCCCCGTTGCGATCCATTCGCAACCGAACCTAGCCGGGCGACCGGCGCGGCACAAGCACCGCCGTCAGGCCAACGCGGGCGCGCGGTCGGCCACCCGCGCGCGCATGCGGGCCAGCGCGCGCTCCTCCAGCTGGCGCACGCGCTCCTTGGAGATGCCCAGCTGCGCGCCCAGCTCCGTCAGCGTGCGCGGCGCCTCGGCCAGATGGCGTTCCACGACGATGCGCCGCTCGCGCAGCGGCAGCGCCATCAACGCGTCCGTCAGCGCGGCGCGGCGGCGGCCGGCCTCCAGCCGCCCCAGCACGACATCCTCGGCCGCGGGGCCGTCATCCTCGATCATCTCCATCCATTCGCGGCCGTCCTCGCCCTCACCCTGCGGGGTGTTGAGCGACAGGTCCGGTCCGGCCATCCGGCCCAGCATCAGCTCGACCTCGGCCAGCGGCACATCGAGGGTGCGCGCGATCTCGGGCGCCAGCTCGGCGGGGCTGCGGCCGGTGGCCTCGGCGCGCTCCAGCGCGGCCTGCACGCGGCGCAGGTTGAAGAACAGCTTCTTCTGCGCGGCATTGGTGGCAGTGCGCACGACCGAGATGTTGCGCATCACATAGTCCTGCATCGACGCCTTGATCCACCACCGCGCATAGGTCGAGAACCGCGCGCCGTTGTCGGGATCGAACTTTTCCGCCGCGCGCATCAGCCCGAGGTTGGCCTGCTGCACCAGATCCTCGTACGGCAGGCCGTGGCGGCGGAACCGCGCGGCCATCGACACCGCCAGCCGCGAGTACGCCTGGATCAGCCGGTGCAGCGCGGCCTCGTCGCGCCGGTCGCGCCAGGCCAGCGCCAGCGCGTGCTCGGTGTCGGCGTCCAGAAGCTCGCTGGCCATGGTGGCGCGGATGTAGCGGCGGGTGGGGTCCTGGGTGACGGACATGGTGGCTCCCCCGATATAATAGCGTATCGCTACTACAATCGCCACGCGGCGGGTTGTCAAGACGATATCGGATCGCTACTTCCCGGGCATGTCACCGCGCTCCGACCTGGCCGCCGAGCTGTTGATCCACGTCGCCCGCCTGGCGCAATCCGGCGGCGATCACCGGCTGACGCCCGCGCAGTGGACTGCGCTGCGGTTCTTTGCCCGCGCCAATCGGCTGTCGCGCACGCCGTCGGCGTTTTCCGCCTTCCATGCCACGACGCGGGGCACGGCCTCGCAGACCGTGAAATCGCTGGTGGCGCTGGGCCTGCTGGAACGCCACCGCAACGAGGACGACGGACGCTCCATCCGGTTCGAGCTGACGCAGGCGGGCCGCGCGGCCCTGGACGCCGACCCCCTGCGCACGCTGTCCGCCCGGATCGAGGGGTTGCCGGAGGCGCGGCGCGCGGATTTGCTGGCGGCGCTGAAGACGCTGACCGGGGCGCTGGCGCTGGGCCAGGACGTGCCGCTGTTCGGCACCTGCGCCGATTGCACGCACTGCGACGCCCCGCAGGGTGCCACCGCCTTCTGCCGCTGCGCCGAGGCGACGCTGCTGGCCAGCGACATGGACGCGCTGTGCATCGAGTTCGCACCGCGCCCCGACACCGCCCACCCCGACACCGCCCGAAAAGGTCCGCCCCCGCAGCGCGCGACGGGCTGATCGGCGCGCCGGCAATCAGCGGGTCGGCGATCAGCGGGTCGGCACTGGCACCTCGCCGCGGTAGTCATAGAAGCCGCGCTTCGTCTTGCGGCCCAGCCATCCGGCCTCGACGTATTTGGTCAGCAGCGGACAGGGGCGGTACTTGGTGTCCGCCAGGCCGTCATGCAGTACGTTCATGATCGCAAGGCAGGTATCCAGCCCGATGAAATCCGCCAGTTCCAGCGGACCCATGGGATGGTTGGCGCCCAGCTTCAGCGCCTCGTCGATGGAGCGCACGTTGCCGACGCCTTCGTACAGGGTATAGACCGCCTCGTTGATCATCGGCATCAGGATGCGGTTGACGATGAAGGCGGGGAAATCCTCGGCCGAGGCGGCGGTCTTGCCCAGCGTCTCCACCACGCCCAGCAGCGTCTCATAGGTGGCCTGGTCGGTGGCGATGCCGCGGATCAGCTCCACCAGTTGCATCACCGGGACCGGGTTCATGAAGTGAAACCCCATGAACCGCTCGGGCCGGTCGGTGCGGGTCGCAAGCCGCGTGATGGAGATCGACGAGGTGTTGGTCGTCAGGATCGTATCCGCCCCCAGATGCGGCGCCAGCGTGGCGAAGATCTCCTGCTTGACGGACTCGCGCTCGGTCGCGGCCTCGATCACCAGATCGGTGGGCCCGGCGCGGGTGATGTCGGTGGTGGTGCGGATGCGTGCCAGCGCCGCATCGCGATCGGCCCCGGAGATCCGCTCGCGCGCGACCTGCCGGGCGAGGTTCTTCTCCACCGTCGCCCTTGCACGGGCAAGCTGGTCCTCGGAGATGTCGCACAGCACCACGTCATAGCCCGCGACCGCGAACACATGCGCGATCCCGTTGCCCATCTGCCCCGCGCCGACCACGCCGACCGTCCGGATGTTCATCCGCGTCCCCTTCCGCCCGTTTGTGGCGCGACGATAGGGGGCGGCGGCGCGGGCGTGCAAGCTGAAACCGGACGGCGGCGGCGCCGTTCCCCTCAATTGTCGCATTAGGGATTTCGAAACCCGGCGAGGCCAGCCTGTGCGATGGGTGAGAAGACAGCGGTGGGGACTGCGATGGAACATCCGTGGACGGGGCCTGTGGGCCTCGATGGGACATATTGTGGCTATGTGGGCTCGCGGCTGCGGTTCCGGGGGCCGGCGCGGTCGCTGGACGGGCCGTATGTGGCGGCGCTGGGCGGCGCTGCGACCTTCGGCAAGGGGGTCGCGCGTCCCTGGCCGCATCTGCTGGAGGGCACGACCGGTCACAGGGTGGTGAACTTCGGCGCCGTGGGGGCCGGTCCGGAGGCGCTGGCCCACGACCTCGGCGTGATCGCGGCATGCAGGCGCGCACAGGCGGTGGTGGTGCAGCTGTCGGGCGCGGGTCAGGTGACGACGCCGCTCTATCGGGTGCACCCCCGGCGCAACGACCGGTTCCTGGAGGCGGGCGCAGAGCTGCGGGCGCAGTGGCCCGAGGTCGATTTCAGCGCCTTTACCTTTACCGGGCAGATGCTGGATGCGCTGCATGCCTGCGATCCGGGGCGATTCACCGCCATGGCCGAGCGGCTGCGCACCGCCTGGACCGCCCGCATGGCCGAGGTTCTGGATCGCCTGGCCGGTACGGGACGGCCGGTGCTGCTGCTGTGGCTGCGCGAACGTCCCGCGCATGGCGGCGCGCATCCGGCGCTGATCACACGCAGCGCGGTGGACCCGTTGATCGCGCACAGCGCGGGGCTGGTGGTGGCGCCGCCACCGGGGGGGCGGCTGTCGCCCGCCGCGCTGCCGGAAACCGCCACCCATGTGGCGGCCGCGGCGGCGCTGGCACCGCTGGTGGACCAGCTCGGCACCACCCGACCGCGCGCCGCGGGTTGATGGGCCGGGCGGGGCCCCGATGGCGCCCCGCCCGAACCGGCCTCAGCCCGGCATGGACACGTCGATGCCCTGGTAGAAGTAGTTCATCGACCGGATCGCGTCGTCATCGAGGCTCTCGCCCTCGGCGATGACCTCCTCGCCGGCCTGGTTGACGATCGGCCCGGCAAAGGGATCGATCGAGCCGTCGCGCAGCCCCGCCACCACACGCTCGGCATGGGACGCCTGCTCGGGGTCGAGGTTGGTGAAGGGCGCGAGCTGGAACATCCCCGAATCGAGGCCCCCCCAAGTGTCCGCCGGCGCCCAGGTGCCATCGATCATCGCCTGCGCGCGGGCCGCGTAGTAGTCGCCCCAGTTGTTGATCGACGACGTCAGATGCGCGTTCGGCGCGAACCGCGTCATGTCGCTGGCCTGGCCGAAGCCGTGGATGCCGCGTTCTTCCGCCAGTTGCAGCGGCGCGGGGCTGTCGGTGTGCTGGCACAGCACGTCGCAGCCCTGGTCGATCAGGGCGCGGGCCGCGTCCGCCTCCACGCCCGGGTTGAACCAGGCGTTGGCCCAGACCACGCGGATGCGCATCTCCGGGTCCACCGACCAGGCGCCGCGCATCACGGTGTTGATGGCGTGGATGACCTCGGGCACCGGGAACGCCGCGACATAGCCGATCTGCTTGGTCTGCGACTTCAGCGCGGCGATCACGCCCTGGATATACCGCCCCTCGTAGAACCGCGCGTTGTAGATCGCGAGGTTGTCGCGGGTCGCGGTGCCGGTGGCGTTCTCGAACATCACGTCGGGGAACTGTTCGGCCATCCGCAGCGTGGGCTGGAAATAGCTGAAGGACGTGGTGAAGATCAGCCGGGTGCCGGCGCGCGCCAGGGTGGTGACGACGCGGTCGAAGTCGGGGGGGGCCACGGCCTCCACCTGGGTGGTGGTGACGGCGTCACCCAGCACCTCCTCCATCCGGCGGCGGCCGACGTCGTGCATGGTGGACCAGCCGAAATCGCCCACCGGGCCGATCAGCACGAAGCCGACGCCGAGGGGGTCATTGGCGCGCGCCGCCATCGGCAGCGCGGTCGAGGCCGCCAGCGCCGAGGCGCCGGCCAGCACGTTGCGACGGGAAAGAGTCATTGTCTCAGTCTCCTCTGTTGGCCGCCCGGGGGGCGGATCGGATTCACCTGTCGGGCACGAAGGGCCGGCCCAGCGCCTGCGGGGCCACCTGGCCTCCGCCCCGGCGCAGCGCCATGATCACCGTCAGCGCGACAATGGTCAGCAGATACGGCAGCGCCGCCAGCAGTTGCGAGGGGACCCGCACGCCCGCCGTCTGCGCATGCAGTTGCAGGATGATCAGACCGCCGAACAGATACGCCCCCAGCATCGCCCGCCACGGCAGCCACGACGCGAACACCACGATCGCCAGCGCGATCCAGCCCCGCCCGGCGGTCATCCCGGCGGTCCAGAACGGCGTCAGCACCAGCGACAGATACGCCCCCGCCAGCCCCGCGCAGGCACCGCCGAACAGCACCGCCGCAAAGCGGATGCGCAGCACGGGGTATCCCAGCGCGTGCGCCGAAACCGGGTTTTCCCCGCAGGCCCGCAGCACCAGCCCGGCCTTGGTGCGCCACAGGAACCACGCCACGCCCGCCACCAGCGCGACCGAGCCATAGACGAACGGGTCCTGGCGGAACAGGATCGGGCCGATCAGCGGCAGCTCGGACAGGAACGGCACCTCGATCTTGGCAATCCCTGCGCGCTGCATGCCGACGAAGGGCGCGCCCACCACGCCCGACAGCCCCAGCCCGAAGATCGTCAGCGACAACCCCGCCGCCACCTGGTTGGTCGCCAGCCCGAGCGTCAGGAGCGCGAACAGCGCCGCCATCGCCATGCCCGCGCCGATCGCCGCCACCACCCCCAGCACGCTGGAGCCCGTCACGATCGCCACCGCCACGCCCGAGGCCGCGCCCATGATCATCATCCCCTCCACCCCGAGGTTCAGCACGCCGGAGCGTTCCACCACCAGCTCGCCGATGGCGGCCAGCAGCAGCGGCGTGGAGGCGGTGATCACCGTCAGGAAGATCGCCTCGGCCAGGGTCATGCGGGCGCCCTCCGTGGCACCAGCCGGGGGCGGTACAGGATCAGCGTGTCGCACGCCAGGATGTAGAACAGCAGCATCCCCTGGAACACCAGCGTCATGTCGCGCGGCAGGCGCAGGATGATCTGCGCGTTCTCGCCGCCGATGAAGGTGATGGCGATGAACACCCCGGCAATCAGGCACCCCACCGGATTGAGCCGCCCGAGAAACGCCACGATGATCGCGGTGAAGCCGTATCCGGGCGAGAACCCGGGCAGGAGCTGGCGCACGGTCCCCGCCGCCTCCATCACGCCGGCCAGCCCCGCCAGCGCGCCGGAGACGGCGAACACCGTCAGCGTCAGCTTCTTGTCATCGAAGCCCGCAAAGCGCGCGGCGCGCGGGGCCTCGCCCACCAGCTTGATCTCGAACCCCTTGAGCGTGCGCGCCATGACGACGGTTGCCACGACGACGACCACCAGCGTGATGACGGTGCCGAGGTTCATCCGCCCCCCGTCGAACAGCAGCGGCAACGTCGCCTCGGGGGCGAAGGTGATGGTCTGGGGCATGTTGAAGCCGAAGGGATCGCGCCACGGCCCCCGCACCAGCCAGTCCAGCAACAGCTCGGCCACATAGACCAGCATCAGCGACACCAGGATCTCGTTGACGCGCAGGCGGGTTTTCAGCACCGCGGGGATCAGGGCATAGAGCGCACCGCCCGCCATCCCCGCCACCAGCATCAGCGGCAGCACCCACGGCCCGCCCCACCCCTGGGTCCAGACCGCGATGCCGCCGCCGCAGATGGCGCCGATCAGGAACTGCCCCTCGGCCCCGATGTTCCAGTTGTTGGACCGGAAGCACAGCGCGAGGCCCACCGCGATCAGGACCAGCGGGGTTGCCTTGACCGCCACCTCCTGCACGCCCCAGAAATCCGATACCGGCATCAGGAAATAGACATTGAGCGCCCGCCACGGGTCCTGTCCCAGCAGCCAGAACACCACGATGGAGGACGCCAGCGTCAGCGCCACCGCCAGCAGGGGCGACAGGAACAGCCCGGCCATGCCCGCCCCGTCGCGGCGATCCAGCGTCAGGCGCATCACGCGGCCTCCCGCCCGGGGCCGAAGCCCTCGCCGCCCATCAGAAGGCCCACGGCCTCGCGGGTCAGATCCTCGGCCGGATAGGCGGGCGACAGGCGGCCGTGGAAGATCACAGCCATGCGGTCCGCGATCTCGAACAGCTCATCGAGGTCCTGGGAGATCACGAGGACCGAGGCGCCCCTGGCGGCCAGATCGATCAGCGCCTGCCGGATCAGGCTGGCCGCGCCCGCGTCCACCCCCCATGTGGGCTGCGCCACGACCAGAAGGCGCGGCTTGCCCAGGATCTCGCGCCCCACGACGAATTTCTGCAGGTTGCCGCCCGACAGCGCGCGCGCCTCCGGGTCGCGGGGGCCCTTGCGCACGTCGAAGGCGTGGGTGACGGCATCGACCCAGCCCAGCATCCGGCCCCGGTCGATCAGCCCGCGCCGGGTGAACCCGCCCTTGGCATGCCCCGCCATCAGCGCGTTTTCCGACAGCGGCAGGCGCGGGGCGGCGGCATGGCCCAGCCGTTCCTCGGGCACGAAGGCGGCGGCGGCCCGGCGGCGCGCGTTGATGCCGTTCCAGCCGATGGGCGTGCCCTCCAGCACGATGTTGCCGGCCTCGGGCGCGCGGACCTCGCCCGACAGGGCGGCGAACAGCTCGTCCTGGCCGTTGCCCGCGACGCCCGCGATGCCGAGGATCTCGCCGGTGCCCACCTCCAGCGTGACATCCTTGAGCGCGGTGCCCTGCGGGTCCTCGGACGGCACCGACAGGTGATCGACGCGCAGCCGCACCGGGCCGATGCGCGCCTCGGCCCGCGCGCGGCGGACCTCGGCGATGTGGGCGCCGACCATCATCCGCGCAAGGCTGCCTGCTGTCTGCTGGCGCGGGTCGCAGCGGTCCACCACCCGGCCCTGTCGCAGGATCGTGGCGGCCTCGCACAGGCCGCGCACCTCCTCCAGCTTGTGGGAGATGTAGAGAACCGCCCGCCCCTCGGCCCGCAGCGTGCGCAGGGTGGCGAACAGCCCCTCGCTCTCCTGTGGGGTCAGCACCGAGGTGGGCTCGTCCAGGATCAGCAGGTCGGGGTTCTGCATCAGGCAGCGCACGATCTCGATGCGCTGGCGCGCACCGACCGACAGCCGCCAGACCTCGCGGCGCGGCTCCAGCGGCAGGCCATAGGCGCGGCTGATGTCGGCCAGCTCGTCCGAGACCGCGCGCAGCGGGCGCGCGTCATCCAGCGCCAGCGCCACGTTTTCCGCCACCGTCAGCGCATCGAACAGGGAAAAGTGCTGGAACACCATGCCGATGCCAAGGCCGCGCGCCGCCTTGGGGGTGGGCAGCGTGACCGCATCACCTTTCCAGCGGATGATGCCTGCGTCGGGCTGCAACAGGCCATACAGCATCTTGACCAGCGTGGACTTGCCCGCGCCGTTTTCGCCCAGCAGCGCGTGAATCTCGCCGGGCATCACGGTCAGGTCGACCGAATCATTGGCCACCAGCGCACCAAAGCGCCGGGTCAGCCCCTCGGCGGCCAGAAGCGGCATCGGTCCTGCCATGCTGTACGCCAAGGCTCCCTGCTGCGGCGGCGCGCCCTCGGCCCACCGTTGCGCCCGGCGCTAACGCAGTCAAGCGTTTCGGACAATGCGAAAACCGCCCGGGGGGCGGCCCCGGGCGGTGACGTGGGTGTGAGTGCCTGCCGCGCAGGCACCCCGCCCCGGTCAGCCCGCCGGTCGGGCCGCCGGTCAGCCCGCCGGTCAGGCCGCGCGACGACGCCGGCGCAGCGCCGCCAGCGTGCCCAGACCGCCCAGCAGCAGCCAGCCCGCCGCCGGCAGCGGAATGACGTTCACGCCCTCCCCAGCGAGGAAGGCGGCAAAGCCGTCCGCGCTGTAGCTGGTGCCGCCGAAGCGGACGTCCTCGACCCCGAACAGGGTGAAGCCGATGGTCCCGCCCCCGGCGGCAAGGTTGAGGGTGAACCGCTCGCCACCCCGCCAGAAGCTGCGGAAATCGCCCAGCCCCACCATGTCGCCGAACACGACGTCGAAGCCGTAGGGGGTGCCGGTCCCCGCCGCGATGTCCTCGGGCGTGCCGCCACGGGCGCTGATCGAGCCGTTCATGCCCGCGCCCTCGCTGAATGGTCCCAGCACAAGGGTGTTGGTGCCACCGCCGCCGAACAGGATGTCGCCGTCGATGACGCTGCCATCGGACAGGGTGATGGTGGTGTCGCCCTGCCCGGGTGCGAGGTCGATGGCGGTGCCGCCGCGGCCGATCAGGGTGCCGGTGTTCAGGATGTCGATCGGGTGCACCGCGCCCTCGGCGGCGGCGATCGCCCGGGGCCCTTCGATATAGCCGTCGTTCATGATCGTCACCTTCCGGGGGATCTCGCCGTCGCGGGGGCCGCCGGGGTCCTGCAGCACCTCGTCGATGTCGATGCCGGCGGCGTTGCGTTCGGTGTCCACTCCGGCCGAGACGATGACACCGGTGGCATGGTTGTGCACCGTCCCCTCGTCGATGTCGACGCCGTCGTCGGTGGCCAGGATGACGCCATGGTTGTGCACCGAACCCGAGGCGAACTGGATGCCGTCCTCATCCACGGTGGCGCCATTGTCGGTCCAGGTAAAGGTGTCGGGGTCCCACTCCAGCCCGCGCAGCGCGATCAGGCCGTAATTCGTGACGTGGAAGTCCATGCGGCCCTCGATCACCTCCTCGCCGCCGAGCATCCGGCCGGTGGCGTGGTTGATGACGGTGTTGCCCGGGCCGCGGGACTGGATGGCGCGGCCCTCGGTGCTCTCGATCAGGCCCCGGTTTTCGAACAGGTTGCCCGCCAGAAGCGCGTCGTTGTCCAGCCGAACGGCCTGGCGGCGCGCGAGGATCTGGCCATCCTCGTGGTTTCTGAGGGTGAATCCGCCGGTGCCGCCAACCAGCCGGATGCCGCGGTCGGTGCCCGTCAGGGTGCCGGAGTTCTCGACCGTCAGGTCGCTGCCGCTCGCCCGCACCGCATCCGAGTCGCCGCCCCCCTCGACCTGGCCGAGGTTCACCAGCGTCTGCCCATTGCCGCGCAGGTCCAGCGCATTGGCGGACGGCACCACCACGCTGCCGGAGGGCGTCACGGTCACCACGGTCCCGTCCACGTCGTCGACCAGCTGTTCGGTGCGCACGCCGTCGCAGGTCAGCGTGGCCACACCGCCGTCGGTGCCGGGCGTGCAGGCAACAGCGGGCGACGGCACCGCAAGGGCCATCAGCGCGGCGACCGACACCGTTGCCCAACCGGAGCGTGAAACATCAGACATCTGGACCATCCCATGCAAGACCGGGCCCGGAGCGGCCCGCCGCGGCCCGGCATGCCCCCGCGATCCGACGTCACAGTGACACGAGGGTTAAGGTTCTGTGAAAGCGTCAGGGGGGTGCACACCGCCACGGCTTGACCTTTGCCGCGCGGCACCGAACACTGCATCCAGAAATCCGGGCGCAGCCGCCGCCCCCGAACCCGCTTGGAGCCGCAATGGACACGCTGCCGAACTCGCCCGAGGCACGGGACATCGAATACCACATGCACCCCTACACCAACGCCCGCCGCCATCAGGAGGTCGGACCGATGGTGCTGGACCGCGGCGAGGGGGTGCATGTCTTCGACAGTGCCGGCAACCGCTACATCGAGGCGATGGCGGGGCTGTGGTCCGTCGCCGTCGGCTTCTCGGAGGAGCGGCTGGTGGAGGCGGCGGTGCAGCAGATGCGCAAGCTGCCGTACTCCCACAGCTTTGCGCACCGCTCCCACGGGCCTGCCATCGATCTGGCGGAAAAGCTGATCCAGATGGCGCCGGTGCCGATGTCCAAGGTGTTCTTCACCAACTCCGGCTCCGAGGCCAACGACACGGTGATGAAGCTGCTGTGGTACCGCTCCAACGCGATGGGCCAGCCGCAGCGGAAAAAGATCATCAGCCGGCTGCGCGGCTACCACGGCATCACCATCGCGTCCGGTTCGCTGACCGGGCTGCCCTACAATCACAAGAGCTTCGACCTGCCGCTGCCGGGCGTGCTGCATGTCGGCTGCCCGCATTTCTGGCGCGAGGGCCAGGAGGGCGAGAGCGAGGAGGCCTTTGCCACCCGTCTGGCGGCCGAGCTGGAGGAGACGATCCAGCGCGAGGGCCCCGACACCATCGCTGCCTTCATCGGCGAGCCGGTGATGGGCGCGGGCGGCGTCGTGGTGCCACCCAAGGGCTACTGGGAGAAGATCCAGGCGGTGCTGAAGCGCCACGACATCCCGCTGATCGCCGACGAGGTGATCTGCGGGTTCGGTCGGACGGGCCGGATGTTCGGCTCCGAGCTCTACGGGATCGAGCCCGACATCATGGTGATGTCCAAGCAGATGACCTCGTCCTACCTGCCGATGGCGGCGGTGATGATGAACGCGCGCATCTTCGAGCCGATCGCGGATGAAACCCACCGCATCGGCACCTTCGGGCATGGTTTCACCGCCTCGGGCCACCCGGTCGCGGCGGCCGTGTCGATGGAGAACATCCGCATCATCGAGGAGCGCGGCCTGGTCGAGCAGGCCGCCCGTGTCGGCGCCCACATGCAGGCCCGCCTGCGCGCGCTGTCGGACATGACCCCGGTGGGCGAGGTGCGCGGCGTCGGCATGATCGCCGCGGTGGAGCTGGTGGGCGACCCCGTCACCAAGGCCCCCCATGGCAAGCCCGGGACCCTGGGCGCCGCCCTCCAGGCCGCCATGCAGGACGAGGGCATCCTCGTGCGCGCGCTGGGCGATACGGTGGCCGTGTGCCCGCCGCTGATCACCACCGAGACGCAGGCCGACGAAATCGTCGACGCCTTCCACCGCGCGATCCCGCGCGTGGCCGCGCACATGGCCCAGGGCTGAGCCCCGCGGCCGGTCGGCCGCCCGCAGGGCGTGGCCGACCGGCTGCCGCGATGATCCATGCAACGCACGGGCCGCGCACCCGTCACCGGGGCTGTGGCGCGGGCGGGGTCGCACAGTCGGGCGACCGCCCCCGCCCGCAGCACGGTGGGAGGACAGGCCGATGGGCCCGCGAGGCACCACCCCGACGTGCGCGCTGTCGCCCCGACCGGACCGCTTGCCCTGTGTGGGTGGGGCGCGAGGATCGGGCCCCTCCGGATCGCAGGCCGGACGCAGAGGGTCGCCTTTTGGTCCGGCGCCTTCGCGGGGAGCGGCGAAAGGACGGCACGGGCGATCCCACCACAGGCGACGGTCGGCACCAGCCGGTGCCGAAAGCCGCGGGCGGAGGCGCTTGCGCACCGGCACAACCCGCATGCGGACGGGCGGGGTGCCCGTGTTCGGATGTCACCTCAACGTGGGGGCGGAGGGCTTCGGCCGCCCGGAGCCATCAGGCGCGGTGCCCCGGGGATCGGCCCACCCACCACATCAGCCCCCGCACGCGCCCCGAGCAGCCCGAACGTCACGACACGACCCCGCCGAGGCCGCAGCTTCGGCGCCGCAGGGTCACTGCACCGCATGCGCCCGGTCGCCAAAGGCGGGCATACCGGGCCACGGGTGCAGGCTTTCGGTGTCCCAGGCAAGGCGCTGCATCACCGGCAGCCGCCCCGCGCCACGGCGGGCGGCGCGCAGCACCTCGGGCGACAGATCATGGGCAAAGCGCAGGCCACAGCCCCCTGCGGCAGCCCAGCGCACATGCGCAACCACGGTGACCGCCGGCGTCGCCCCCGCACGGGGCAGCGCCAGCGTGACCGTGTCACCCGGCGCGACATCGCCGACCCCCGCCACCATCGCCCCGCCACGCGCGAGGTTGCGCAAGAGGCCCCGCCGCACGACCGCCCCCCGCCACAGTTGCACCGGACAATCGCACGGCCACCGCAAGCCAGCCCATCCCATGTCACATCCCCATCCGGCAAAGGGCACGCGGGCGTGCCGGGTCGGGACCACCCTGCACCCTCGGCATTGCCATCGGGTTAACCATCCCGAAAATCGCGCGGACGGGCGCCCTCAGCGGGCCGGATCGACGCGCCGGCGGCGCCTGGAGCCCGCGCGATGGCGCCCGATGTCCCACGGCAGGCTGATGGCCCAGATGAATGCCACCATCCAGCCGATCAGGGTCCACCCCGTCAGCAGGTTCACGACAAAGATCTTCAGCCGCTGGTTCCGCTGCCGCGTCAGTGCGACAAAGGTGGGGATCAGATAGGCAAGGGCGAACAGCGTCGCGTTGAGCGCGATGAACACCGGTGGATTATCGACAATGGACATGGGTACTCTCTCGGGATGCCCGACCTTTGTGCGCGATCATGGCCTGCGGATCAATGCCCGGCGGGCGGGACGGTCCAGACGCCACACCCCGTGCGCCGCCCCTTGCACAGCCGGGGCAAACCCGCTTTTGTGCGGCCACATCGGGACGCGCGCGGGCGGGGGCGACATGCGCTATTCGGGACTGAGGGTTCTGGCCGAAGGACTTCGCGGCAACCGCGGCTGGCGCCCCGCATGGGATCGCCCCGACCCGCAGGATGCCTATGACATCGTCATCATCGGCGGCGGCGGGCACGGGCTGTCGACGGCCTACTATCTTGCGCGCAACCACGGGCTGCGCAACATCGCGGTGCTGGAGAAGGGCTATCTCGGCTCCGGCAACATCGGGCGCAACACCACCATCGTGCGCGCGAACTATCTCCTGCCGGGCAATTCCGAGTTCTATTCCCACTCGCTCAGGCTGTGGGAGGGGTTGGAGGCCGACCTCAACTACAACGTCATGCATTCGCAGCGCGGGCTGATCAACCTGTTCCATTCGGACGGGCAGCGCGACGCGTTCGCGCGGCGCGGCAACGCCATGATCAACCAGGGCGACGACGCGATCCTGCTGGACCGGGACGGCGTGCGCGACCACCTGCCGTATCTCGATTTCGACAACATCCGCTTTCCCGTCTACGGCGGGCTGTTGCACCCCCGCGGCGGCACCGCACGCCATGACGCGGTCGCCTGGGGCTATGCCCGCGCCGCCAGCCGGCTGGGCGTCCACCTGATCGAGAATTGCGAGGTCACGGGCATCGACGTGGCGGGGGGACGGGTGACGGGCGTGCAGACCTCGCGCGGGGCGATCCGCGCGAAGAAAGTGGCGATGGTGGTCGCCGGCCGCTCCAGCCAGGTCGCGGCCATGGCCGACCTGACCCTGCCGATCGAGAGCCACGTCCTGCAGGCCTTTGTCACCGAGGGGCTGAAGCCCTGCATCGACCATGTCGTCAGCTTCGGCATGGGGCATTTCTACATCAGCCAGTCCGACAAGGGGGGGCTGGTGTTCGGCGGCGACATCGACTTCTACCCCTCCTATGCCGCGCGGGGGGGCCTGCACATGGCCGAGCATGTGATGGAGGCCGCGATGACCCTGATGCCGATGATCGGGCGGGCGCGGGTCCTGCGGTCCTGGGGGGGGATCATGGACATGTCGCCCGACGGATCGCCCATCATCGACCGCACGCCGGTGGACGGGCTCTATGTCAACTGCGGCTGGAACTATGGCGGGTTCAAGGCGGTGCCCGCCTCGGGGTGGTGCCTCGCGCATCTGATGGCCACCGAGGAAAGCCACGAGGTCGCGCGCCGCTATCGCCTCGATCGTTTCGCCACCGGACATCTGCTGGACGAAGAAGGCACCGGCAGCCAGCACAACCTGCATTAATGCCCCATCGGAGCGCGCCATGCTGATCCCCTGCCCGCTGTGCGGCCCCCGCGACCGGCGCGAGTTCCACCCCCGGGGCGGGGCGGAATACCTGGACCGTCCCGACGCCGATGCCCCGGCGCAGGCCTGGGACGCGCTGTTGCACCTGCGCACCAACCCCGCCGGCCGCACGCAGGAGGTCTGGCAGCACGAATGCTGCGGCGCCTGGCTGGAGGTCGACCGCTGCACCGTGACCCACCGCGTGTTCGGCGCACGCCTGGTGTCGGAGGCGCGCGATGCGGGTTGACGGGCGCGGTCTGATCGACCGGGGCCGCCCGGTGCGCTTCCGCTTCGACGGGCGGGACGTGACGGGGTATGCGGGCGACACCGTGGCCTCCGCGCTGGTGGCGGACGGCGAGCGGCTGGTGGGGCGGTCGTTCAAGTACCACCGCCCGCGCGGCATCCTCACCGTCGGCCCGGAGGAGCCCAACGCCCTGCTGGAGGTGCTGGAGCCCGGCGGCCAGGTCACCCCCAACACGCGGGCCACCGTGCAGGAGGTCTTTGACGGGCTGGAGGTGCGCAGCCAGAACCGCTGGCCGTCCCTGCGCCACGACCTGATGGCGGTGAATGACCGCTTCGCTGCGTTCCTGGGCGCGGGGTTCTACTACAAGACCTTCATGTGGCCGCGCCGGTTCTGGGAGGGGCTGTACGAGCCACTGATCCGCCGCGCCGCCGGGCTGGGCCGCCTGTCGGGCAAGCATGACGAAGCGCCATACGAGCGTGCCTTTGCCCATGCCGACCTGCTGGTGATCGGCGCGGGGCCTGCGGGGCTGATGGCGGCGCTGGCCGCCGGGCGCGCGGGCGCCGACGTCATCCTGGCCGAGGCCGACAGCCGCCCCGGCGGTCGCCTGCTGGCCGAGGACGAGGCCGTGGACGGCCTACCCGGCCCCGACTGGGTCGCGGGCGTCATGGCCGAACTGCGCGCCATGCCCAACGTCCGCGTGATGCTGCGCACCACCATCACCGGCGCGTATGACGGCGGGCAATGGGGCGCGCTGGAACGCGTGGGCCTGCATCGCGCCCCCGCCCCCGACCTGCCGCGCGAATGCTTCTGGCGCATCACCGCGCCGCGCGCGATCCTGGCCGCCGGCGCGCTGGAGCGCCCCGTCGCGTTTCCCGACAACGACCGCCCCGGGGTGATGCTGGCCTCCGCCGTGCGGGGGTATCTGCACCGCTTCGGCGCGGTGGCGGGGCGCAAGGTCGCCGTCTTTGGCGCCCACGACGACGCGCACCGCACCGCGCGCGACCTGGTGGCCGCAGGCGTCACCGTCACCGCCGTCATCGACCCGCGCGAGGACGCCCCCGAAGGTGACGGCTACCGCACCCGCGCGGGCGCCGTGGTCATCGGCACACGCGGACGGCTGGGCCTGACGGGCGTGCGCGTGCGCGAAGGGTCGTCCGAATTCTGGGTGGAGGCCGACGTGCTGGCCGTCGCGGGCGGCTGGAACCCCAGCGTGCACCTGACCTGCCACATGGGCGCGCGGCCCGTGTGGGACGCGGACGCGGTGGCGTTCCTGCCGCCCGGCCCGGACGCCCCCGGCGCGGTGCCGGGGCTGGAGGCGGCGGCCTCGGCCTGGGACGGACGCGCGGTGGTGCGGGTGCTGGCCGCCGACCCGCTGGAGATGAAGCGCACGGTCGCCGCCGCGCTGTCGGTGATGCGCCATGGCATGGCCTTGCCGCGGGTCTGGCAGATATGATCGGCGCGCGGCACGCCGCACGGGCGGTGGAGACGGCCGCGCACGGGATGCGCAACGACACGGAGGAGCGGGCATGAACCTCAGCCCGAGGGAAAAGGAAAAGCTGCTGGTCAGCATGGCGGCGATGGTCGCGCGGGCGCGGCTGGCGCGGGGGGTGAAGCTCAACCATCCCGAGGCGATCGCGCTGATCACCGACCATGTGGTCGAGGGCGCCCGCGACGGCCGCAGCGTGGCCGACCTGATGGCCGCCGGGGCGCATGTGATCCGCGCCGAGGACTGCATGCCCGGCGTGCCCGAGATGATCCACGAGGTGCAGGTCGAGGCGACCTTTCCCGACGGCACAAAGCTGGTGACCGTGCACCACCCGATCCGCTGATCGGCAGCCACCGCAGAACGCAGAACGAGGACGAAGCACATGGACAGGGCGCGCATGCGACGGATGGCGGGGACGGTTGCGGCGGCGCTGATCGCGGCGCCCGGGGCGGTGCTGGCGCACCCCGGCGGGCACGGGGCGGGGCACGCGCTGTCGGCGGGGCTGCTGCACCCGCTGAC
>NZ_NHSD01000284.1 GCF_016653255.1 Rhodobaculum claviforme | reverse complement strand
GGCAGGGCGGGGCAGGGCAGGGCGGGGTTGGGCGATCCGGGCGCGCGCACAGCGTGCGACGGGCCATGCCCGCACCCCTGGGCAATTGCTCCGCCGCCCCATGGCCGAGGCGCCACGGCGCCACAGCGGCCCCACGATCGTTCCGTCGCGGGGCCGTCCGCCGGTCCGGGTGCGGCGGATCCGCAATCTGGCCCGCAATCGAGTCCGAGGCGGGTCTGCATCGCGCCCGCATCGCGAGTGCCCGTCGGACGGCGCATCCGGGTCCGTAGGGGGGCCAGTATCGGGAGATGGGGTCCGCAGGGGCGGCCGTATGGCAGGAGGCCCCGTATGGGAGGCCGCATGGCGGGGGCATGGGACCCGTGCCGGGGGCGCATCGGGAGGTGCCTCGGGCCGCAGCTCCGATCCTAAGGTCCGGTCCGGTCCCATGATCCTGGTCCTCCCCCCGGCCCCGTGCCCTCCGCTCAGCCCGGACCCAGGAGCCGGGCGACCTCTTCGGCCACGGCCTGGATCTGCATGTCGCTGGTCTGAGCCACCACGGCGTAATCCAGCTGCGTGTCGCGCCAGTAACCCACGCGATCCTCGCCCCAGCGGGCCATGCGCAGGGGGGCGGCGGGCATGTTCTCGGGGTGCGGGGCCAGGATCAGCGACATCCGGTGGCCGTCCGCGTCCTCATAGATGAACTGCGCCATCGGCCCCTCGCGGGTGCCCAGCATGCGGGTGCCCACCAGCTCCAGCCCCAGCGGCGCCAGCGAGGGGTGCGACAGCTTGCGGTCCAGCTTGGCGGCCACCCAGTCGAGCGCGCCTTCGGTCGCCTCGGCGGTGAATTCGACCGGGCGCAGCAGGTCGTTGGCAAAGACCTGATGCGCGCCCAGACCCTCGGCCACATAGCCGGGATAGGGGGTGGTGGCGGCGTCATGGATCCAGTGCGCGCCCCAGCCGGCGGCGAACAGCACCACACCGGCGGCGATCCGGCGCAGGCCGGCGCCCATCATCGGCCCCATCAGCCGCGCCCGCCAGCCCTGGCGCTGGAGGGCGCGGGCCAGTTCGCGCTCCAGCGCGGCGGTGCGCAGGCTGGGCGGGGCGGTGTCCAGCGCGTCTGCGGCGGCCCGGATCGCGGCGCCCTGCATGCACCAGGCTGACAGCGTGGCGCGGGCATCGGGGTCCTGCTCCAGCCGGGCCTCGACTTCGGCGGCCTCCTCGGGGGACAGCTGGCCGTCGGCGTGGGCCATCAGCAGGGCATCGAGGTCGGCATCGGCGGCGGGGATCTGGCGGGTCATGGTGTGCCCCTCTCTCTCAAGCGATCAGATGCAGCTTGCCGCGACGCAGCTCGCCCATCAGCTTGCGCAGCGCGGCCCGGCCCCGGCCCAGCCGCGACATGAAGGTGCCCAGCGGCACATCGAGGCTGCGCGCGGCCTCGGCGTAGCTCATCTCCTCCAGCGCCACGAGGAGGATGGGCTTGCGCTGCGCCTCCGGCAGCTCCTCCAGCGCCTGCAGGACCTGCGCCAGCTCGATGCGCGCCAGCGCGTCGGGCTGGGATACCGCCTCCGGCAGGTCGGGGGCGGCATCGGCGCGCACGCGCGCCCGGCGCAGGCCGCTGACATGGGTGTTGTGCAGGATGCGGAACAGCCAGGGCCGCAGCTCGGTGCCCGGCTGCCAGGTGTGGGCCGCCGCGATCGCCTTGGTCAGCGTTTCCTGCACCAGATCCTCGGCGTCGTCGGGGTTGCGCGTCAGTACCAGCGCGTACCGGCGCAATCCCTGCACATGGGTATGGATCTGTTCGGCGATGGCCACGCTGGCCCCTCCCTCTCATGGTGTAGCGGGGCTGCTGGGGCCCCGGCGGATGATCCGGGCGGGCAAGTCGGCGCGCCTTGGTGAATGAATACGTCCGGGCACGCGGTTTCATCCCCATCATCACGGCTTCGTGATGATGGGTGTGGGGAAGGCCGCGCCGCGGGATGAAACCCGGCTTTCCCGCGTTGTTGTGTCGAATGCATTGAAAAAGCGGCGGCGCAGGCCGCGGCTCCGGGGGATCAAAGGAAATGGAGATCAGGACATGGCCAACGAGGTGATCGTGCGCCCCCAGCTGCCGGTGCCCAGCCCCAGGCGATCGGTGCCGGCGCTGGTGTTCGGCACACGCCCCACCACCATCGCCAAGCGCGGCACGTTTTATGTCGTGGCGCTGGTGGTGCTGTACTTCGGGGTGATCGGCAATCTGATGCACCGCATCGACACCGACCTCGACTTCGTGCCGGTCAATGCGGTCGAGGGCGGCAGCCACGCGGTGAACATGGCCGCGGGCCTGATCAAGCGCGAGACGGTTACCCACCGCTGGATCGCCAACGATCCGGCGTTCTATCCCACGGCGTTCCTTGACAACACGCCCAATTTCCAGCGCGGGCTGATGCGCGCCGTCAGCCGCTTCACCATCGAGCTGGAGGACCAGGTCGGCCGGCTGCGCGGATCCTCGGCCATCGACCCCGACCTGGAGCGCGCGGCGGGGCTTCTGCAGTTCCCCACCGACGTGTGGTTCTTCAACTTCGAGGAGGGCTTCCTGCCGGTGCAGCCGGCCGACCACCAGTACCGCGTCGCCATGCGTGCGCTGGAGGCCTACAACGCCCGCGTCGCCGCCGGCCAGGCGGTGTTCGAAACCCGCGCCGACGCGCTGGCGGCCATCGTGCAGCGCATCGCATCCGAGCTGGGCGCGCGCGCGGCACTCACGGATGCGCATCTGCGCCGTGACAACTTCGTCCTGGATTTCGTCGCCGACGACATCTTCTACTTCAACAAGGGTGTCGCCTACGGCAACTATCTGCTGATCCGCGAGCTGGGCCGGGATTTCGCGGCCCTGATCGAGGCGCAGGGCCTGACCTCGATCTGGGTGCAGACCCTCGACAGCCTGCGCTCGGCGGCGCTGCTGCGCCCGGCGGTGGTGCTCAACGGTGGCGGCGATACGAGCGTCCTTGCCAACCACCTGCACATGCAGGGCTTCTACATCAAGCGCGCGATCCTGCAGCTCGACGAGGTTGCCCAGGTGATCCGCGTCCAGCGCTGAGGCCGCGCGGATCCGTCCGCCACGGGGCGTCTTTCGGAGGATCCGCAGGGCGCCCCGCCTGTTTCAGGGCCCTGCGGGATGCCACAGGGGGCACCGCGTCTGCGCCATCCTGTCCGCCCCATCCTGCTGCCCGCGGTGCGCACCGCCACACGGGCCTGCCCGCCAGATTCGAAGGTCCCACGGAAGGCCCTGCAGCCAAAGCCCCTGCAGCCGGCGCATGGCGGGGGCGGCCAACGCGGCGGAGGGCCGGTGCCGCATGCCAAAACCCCCCGGGTGCGGTGACACTCGGGGGGTTTTGCATTTGCCCTCGACGGCGGAGGGATCGCGATGGCGGCGCGGGTTTACGGGTTTACTCGGCCGCCATCATCCGCTGCGGGGCAGTGTCGACCACGCGCAGGACCTCGCCGGTGATCTCGCGCTCGCGGATGGCGCGGGCCACCAGGTCCTCGACATCGAGTGCGAGGGTGGCGTGGCTCATGCCTATGCGCTCCAGCTGGCGCTCGGACAGCCGACGCAGGGTGGCGATGATCGCGATGACGTCGCGCTCCTCGCACCAGTCCTCATAGGCGCCGGGCTCGCGCAGGCGGGTCCGGGCCACCAGCCCCACGGGGCCGTCCCGCCGCAGGGTCTTCACGGCGCTGCGCAGGCCGTCGGTCAGTCGTGCAGTCATGGAACGTCTCCCTCCTTGATACTGGAAAAACGCGCCCGACAGCAGTTTCATCCCGCCCGCCCCATGAAATCTCTGCCCGCCGTGCAGGATCCGCGCAGAACCATCGCCCGAGCGCATCCGGACCGCTTCCCTAACCCGCCACACTTTGATAACGCAGCGGCGACGGAGAGGTGGCCGAGTGGTCGAAGGCGCACGCCTGGAAAGCGTGTAGGCGGGAAACCGTCTCGAGGGTTCGAATCCCTCTCTCTCCGCCAATAATAAATATAAGCCATTGTTTTTGAATGAAAAGTATGAAGGTATCCGGTTCTTATGTGTCATCTTACGTGCATCCTGAGAAGAGCTTGAAAGCGCTTCTGGATCGGCGTTGATGATGTGACCGCCCACCTTGCACATCGATGCCGTCGGGGGGCGGTCACATAATCAATGCCGGATGTGGCGCTCCTCGCCAACCGCCACGCTGTCTATCAGGCCGCGCGTGAAAGGCACCCAGCACGTTGGTCAGGCAAGACGCGCAACTGGCAGACTGTCGGTGCCGTCTGGCTCAACCCCGAACGGCCCGACAGCCGGCGCGGAGGCCATGGGGGCGCCGACGCGCTCCCCCACAAAGCTGGCGGCGGCGCCCCCATGGCCGGCCAGGAACAGCGCGCAGCATGAACCATTCCCAAGCGACAACTCCCTTGACGAACACCGGACCGGCTGACCACAAGACGGGGGGATCGACGGTGTAGCACCGCAGGATTGGCTTTTGACGAATATGGCATCCATACCCGGGGACATGGTGACATGGGCATGAAATCCATCCTGTGCGTGGGGGCGGGGCTGTCGGGCGCCGTGATCGCCCGGACCTTGGCCGAGTCAGGCCATGCCGTCACCGTGTTGGAGGCGCGCGATCATGTCGCCGGCAACTGCCATACCGAACGCTGCCCCGAGACCGGGGTCTTGGTGCATGTCTACGGCCCGCACATCTTTCACACCGACGACACCGAGGTGTGGGATTACGTCAACCGCTACGAGATCTTCCGCCCCTATCGCAACCGGGTGAAGACCACCGTCGGCGGGCGGGTCTATGCGCTGCCCATCAACCTGCACACCATCAACCAGTTCTTCGGCACCGCCATGGGCCCCGACGAGGCCTTTGCCTTCATCGAGGCGCAGGCCGACACCTCGATCGTGGCCCCGCAGACTTTCGAGGAACAGGCGCTGCGCTTCGTGGGGCGCGATCTCTATGAGGCGTTCTTCAGGGGCTACACCGTCAAGCAGTGGGGATGCGCGCCCTCCGCGCTGCCGGCGTCGATCCTGCGGCGGCTGCCGGTGCGATTCAGTTACGACGACAATTACTTCTTTCACCGCTTCCAAGGAATGCCGACCACCGGCTACACGGCCATGGTCCGGCGCATTCTCGATCATCCGGGCATCGAGGTGCATCTGGAGTCGCGGTTTTCCCGGGACATGGCGGGCAACTTCGACCATGTCTTCTATTCAGGCCCTTTGGACGCGTGGTACGACTTCGACATGGGCCGCCTAGGGTACCGCACGCTGGATTTCGAGAGGTTCACCCACGGGGGGGACTATCAAGGCTGCGCGGTGATGAACTATCCGGAGGTCGATGTGCCGTTCACCCGCATCACCGAGCACAGGCATTTTGCCCCCTGGGAAGATCACGCCCTGTCGGTGTGCTACCGGGAATATTCGCGTGCCTGCGCGCCCGCTGACATCCCCTATTATCCGATCAGGCTGGTGGAGGAAAAAAAGCTGCTTGGCGCCTATGTCGAGCGCGCCGACACCGAGGTCGGTGTGACCTTCGTCGGCCGGCTGGGCACCTATCGCTATCTGGACATGGACGTGACGATCCGTGAGGCGCTGGACACCGCCCGCACCTTCCGGATCCACGACGCGCGCGGCACACGGATGCCAGCCTTCGCCGTCCGACCGATATGAGCGGCGCGCGATGTTCGACGGTCTGAAGCCCCGCAGTACCGCCAGGACGCACGCCGAGGCGACGGGCATCCCAGCGGCGGATATTGCGCCCGCCCCCGTGGCGGCCCCGGCGACGGACCGAACCCCTGATCGGGCACCGGAGATCGTGCGGCTGGTGGCGGTGGTCGTCACGTACAACCGGCTGGGACAGTTGCGCCGCACGGTGCGGCGGTTGCTGTCGGAGGGGGTGGACCACCTCGTGGTGGTGGACAACGCCTCCAGGGACGGTACGGCGGACTGGCTGGGCGGGGTGGACGATGCCCGGCTGCATGTGCACACGAGCCGGCGCAACCAGGGCGGCGCGGGTGGCTTCGAGCAGGGCCTGCGCATGGCGCGCGCGCTGTTCGATGCCGACTGGTATCTGGTGATGGACGACGACGCCCGCCCCCACCCCGGGGCGCTCGCACGGTTTCGCGGCATGGTGACGGGCGCAGCCGCGGACGCTCCCCCCGCCTGGGACGCCTTCGCCGGCGGCGTGTACTATCCCGATGGCACCATCTGCGAGACCAACCGCCCGGCGCGCAACCCGTTCTGGTGCTGGCGCAGCTTTGCGCGCACGCTGATGGGGGGGGGGCGCGCGGGGTTCCATGTCGCGAATTCCCACTACGACACACTCCACCCGATGCCCGTGGATACGGCCTCCTTCGTGGGGCTGTTCCTGTCGCGGGCCGCGCTGGACCGGGCCGATTATCCGCGCGGCGAGCTGTTCATCTATGGCGACGACGTGCTCTACACCCTGGAGTTGAGCCGGGCCGGCGGGCGCATCGGCTTTGCCCCCTGGATCGCCTTCGAGCATGACTGCACCACCTTCCGCCGCGGCCAGGGGCAGGTGCACCGCCCGCTGTGGAAGGTCTATTACAACTACCGCAATGGCCTGTTCGCCTACCGCGCCGCCGCCGGCGCGGTGCTATTCTGGCCGGTGGTGCTGATCAGCATTCCGAAATGGGCGCTGAAGCTGCGCAAATATGACCGGGACGAGCGCCCGGTCTTCCTGCGGCTGCTGGCGCTGGCGGTGCGCGACGGGATCGCCGGCCAGCGCCATCGCCCGCACCGGCAGATCCGCGCGATGGCCCGCCCGCGGCGCAGCCGCGCGGCACCCTAGCCCCCCGGCCGCGCCTCACTCCAGCCGGGCGGCTACGCCGAAGCCCTGGCCCACCAGGCCGAGGATGGTGCGCAACGAGGTCACCGGCGCCTCGGTCACAAGCACCAGATCGTCGGGCGCGATGGTGAAGTTGCGCGCGCTGAACAGCCCGTCCGCGGTGGTCAGGTCGAGCGCAAAGACCACCCGGTCGCGGTCCGGCCCGCGCACCCCCTCGGGGTCCACCGCAGCGGGCGCGTATTCGCGCAACACCAGGATGCCCCCCGGCGCGCCACGGTCACCCGACACCCCGCCGATCATCGACACCGCCTCCAGCGCGGTCACCTGCCCGCGTCCGAAGGGGATCACGTTCTGCTGGCCCGCAGCACCCAGGGCAATGAAGCGGCGGCGGTCCTCTTCCAGGCTGACGGAATCGCCGCCGCGCAGGATGGTATCCAGCCGAGGGTCGTCCTGAAGCCGCTCCAGCGCGATCCGGTGCACCCGACCGTCACGCGTCAGCCGCACTTGGGGGTTCTCCAGCCCGGCCACGCCGCCGCCCGCCGCAATCAGGTTGAGCACCGAGAAGTTGCGATCCGGCAGCGGATAGCTGCCCGGCGTCCCCACGCCGCCCAGCAGATCGACCGAGCTGCGCCGCCCGGCCCCCAGGATCAGCTGCACCTGCGCCGAGGGCAGGATGGCATCCAGCTGCTCCTGGATGCGGCGGCGGGCCTGGTCAGGGGTCTGGCCATTGACCACCACCTCCTCGAGGTAGGGCACGAAGATCGTCCCCTGCGGCGAGACCGGCAGCGCTTCGATGCGGACCTGCTTGGCCCCCTCGGGGGTCAGCAGCGAGCTGGGATCATTGTCCCACACCGTCAGGCTGATACTGTCTCCGGGACGGATCACGGGGCTGTCGGGGCCCGCGCTGCGCGGCAGCCAGGACCCCGTGTCCTGCCCGCCGGACCCCACCGACGCGGGCCAGCGGCCGATCGCGCCCAGCCCGGCACGGGTGACCTGCACCACAGCGATGTCGCGGGTATCAGACGTGCTGTTGCGCAGGATCTCGCCCTGGACCGCGGCGCTGCGCGGCAGCGTGGCGCAGCCCGCGAGCAGCACCAGCCCGGCCACCACCACCACCACCCGCAGTCCGCGCCACACCGGGCGACCACCGGGGGGACGCTGGATGCAGGGCGGAGACTGTACGCAGGGCGACGGGCCGATGCCGTGGGGAATGGACCCGCCTTGCCGTGCCTGAGCCATTGCCAATCCTGTCGCTGGGAGGCGCTTGGGCGCCTTGTATGTCTTTTGCCCGATCCGCAGCCAGTTGGTGCGCCATGGCCCCAGGATGGAGGTTTCGCGGTGGACTAGCCCGATGGCGGCACGATACAGCCCGAAAAAGTGGGGTCAACGACGCAGAGACGAGATGGGACCGACCGCTTCATCAATGCGGCACCGACGCAACGCACCGCGGTGCGCCATGCTGGCCCGGAGTGCATGAGCGCGCGCAAACGCATCGTTCCGGCCCGGGCGCTGGACCTGGTCCTGGTGGTTCTGGTGGCGCCGCTGGCGCTGCCACTGCTCGCGGTGCTGGCGGGCCTGGTCCGGCTGGTCGATGGCGCGCCGGTGTTCCACATGGCCGAACGCATGCGCACGCCGACACGCAGCTTCCGGCTCTACAAGCTGCGCACCATGCGGGTGGCGGCCGAAGCGACCGGGGTCCTGGGCGGTGACCGGGCCGATCAGGTCACCCGGCTGGGGCGGGTGCTGCGGCGCACGCGCCTCGACGAGGTGCCGCAGCTGTGGAACATCCTGCGCGGCGACATGGGCTTCGTGGGCCCGCGCCCACCCGAACGGCTCTATGTCGCGCGCTGTCCTGAGTTGTACGCCCGCGTGCTGCGCGACCGCCCCGGCCTGACCGGGCTGGCCACGCTGGTGTTCCACCGCCACGAGGAGCGTCTTCTGGCTGCCTGCCGGACGGCGGCGGAAACCGACGCGGTCTACATGCGTCGCTGTGTGCCGCGCAAGGCGCGGCTGGACCTGGTGTGGCAGCGCCGGGCCACGGCATGTGGCGAGCTGTGGCTGCTGGCCAGGACCGTGGGCGGGGTGGTGTGGCGGCGCCCCTCCCCGGGACGGGCCGGACGGCGGCGCGCGCCGCCCCGGCCCTGAGGGCGCGGCCTCCCGGCCAGTCCTCCGCGCGCCCACCGCCCGCTCACTCGTCGTCATCATCGAAGGTGACGGGATGGCGCGCGCGCCGGCGCATGTTGGCCTCGTGGTGGGCGATGGCGTCCTCGATATCGTCGTACCAGGTCAGGTGCCCGTCCTGCAGGACCGCGCCCCGGGTGCAGATCTCGCGCAGCTTGCCCATGGAGTGGCTCACCATGATGGCCCCGCTGGTCTCCAGCCGGGCCATCAGGAATGCGCGGCTCTTGGCCTTGAAATCAGCGTCGCCGACGCTGGTAACCTCGTCGATCAGATAGGTGTCGAAGGCGATCCCCATGGACACCCCGAACGACAGCCGCGCCCGCATGCCGCTGGAATAGGTGCGCAGCGGCATGTGGTAATGCGGGCCCAGCTCCGCGAACTCCTCGACGAAGTCGCTCAGCGCCTCGGTGTCGACGCCGTGGATGCGGGCCACGAAGCGGGTGTTCTGCGCGCCGGTCAGGTCGCGGTGAAAACTGCCGCGGAACCCCACGGGCCATGACACGCTGCCGTGCAGGTGGATATGCCCGGCGTCGGGCGCCAGCGTGCCAGCGATCATCGACAAAAGCGTGGACTTGCCCGCCCCGTTGGCCCCCAGCAGCGCCACCCCCGTGCGGGGCGGAATTGTCAGACTGACATTGCGCAGCGCGTGCTTCGGCTGTCCCCGGACCCAGAACGTCTTGGAGACGTTCTCGATGCGGATCGACCCCGGCGCGGGCGCGCCGGCGCCGTCCGTGCCGGTCGTGTTCCTGTGGTGCGCGCCCATGCCCCGCCCCCTGCCTCAGCGGCTGTCGCGCACGCTGTAGAACACCAGCACACCCACCGCCCAGGCAAGAAACAGAAAGAACGCCGTCAGCGCCAGAAGCTTCTCGCGCTCGGGGTAGCGGGCGCTTTCGGCCAGCGTCGGGATGACATGGGTGGCCAGATAGGTGGTGGCGCGCTGCGCGTCGGCCAGCGCCGCGTCATGCGCCGACATCGCCGAGCGATAGGCCTGCTCGGCGAACTCGCGATCCACGCTCAGGCGCTCGAACTCCGCCATGACTGTGGCGAAATCCTCGCCCGACGGCCCCCGGCCGCCGCCGATGCGGGCGCGCTCCTCGACGATGCGGGCACGGATGACCTCGATGCGCCGCTGCTGCTGGGTGATGCGGGGATCGGTCTGGCGGGTGGTCTCGCGCAGCAGGTCCAGCTCGATCAACGCCTCGGCCAGCTGCGCCTGAAGGGTGTTGAGCAGCCCCATCTGGCCCTGGATGTCGGCCGAAGGGTCGACCACCTGGCTGCGCACGCGGAACTCCGTCAGCGACTCGCGCGCCTGGCGCAGCCGCTCCAGCGCCACGTCGAGGTCCTCGCGGGCATAGCGCGTCGCATCCAGCCGAGCTGCCGCCGACAGCTCGTTGATGCGCTCGGTGCTCTCGGCAAGGATGGCGCGCGCGATGGCCTGCGCCTCGTGCGGGTCAAACGCCAGAACGCGGATCTCCATCAACCCGGTGGCGTTGTCGAAGGCGATGCGCAGCATCCGCGCCCAGTGGTCGGTGAGATCCTCGATAGTGCCCCCGGGGCGGAAGGCAAAGATCGGGTCCCGGTCCACATGGCGGGCATAAAGGCTGCGCAGGTCAAGCTGCGCGTCGATCCGGGCGACCAGCTCCTGGCTCTGGATGAACTGGTACAGGATCTCGGCGTCGCGGCCCCCGGCACCGCCGCCAGCCCCGAAACTGCCCAGCCGCCCGAGCACATCCAGCGCCGAGCTGTTGTCCTCCGAGCGCACCGAGAACGCCATGATCGAGGCGTACTGGTCCTCCGCGCGATCATAAAGATACCACGCCGCCACCGCCACCGGCAGCAGCACCAGCACCAGAAAGCTCAGCAACGCGAGCCGGTGGCGCGGGCGCAGATGCGCCGCCGGGACGGGCGGCGGCACCGTATCGGAGGCCCGGCCTGGGTCGGCGTCGGCCCTGCGCCGGTCCTTGCGGCCGCCGCCACCTCGGCCGCGGGCCTCGCGCTCGGGTGTTTCGGTAGCCTCGGGGGGTCCAGGGCGCGCGGCCGGACGCACCCGCTCCGGGCGCGCGGCGCGGCCGGGCTTGTCCGTCTCGCGCGAAGGTGACGCGTCTGCGGGCCCATCCGCATCGGTGGTGGTCTGCCCTGCCAAGCCGCCGATCTCCCGTGCCAGCTGTCCAGTGGACGGCGCGGAGCGCCCCGAACGGGGCCGCGGCGCGTCGCCACTGCCGGCCCTTTGCAGTGCCAGCCCGTTTTCACTATAGGGTCGACAGGGGCAAATCCAGAGACCGCGCCCCCGATCACGCGGACGGGACGGCCCCGGGACCGCTGGATCGGCAGGATGGGGCCAATATGACACGGGCACACCCCGATCCCTTGCGCCGCCGCCACTTCCAGCGCACCCGCAGCGTGCTGGCGCTGATGCTGCGCGAGATGTCGACACGCTACGGCCGGTCGCCCGGGGGCTATGCTTGGACCATCCTGGAGCCGGTGGGCGGGGTGGCCATTCTGATCCTGATCCTCGTGCTCGGCCTGCGCATCCGCAACCCGTCACTGGGGATCAGTTTTCCGATCTTCTATGCCACGGGCGTGCTGTCGCTGCTGTTCTACCGGCGCATCTCGGACGTGGTGGCGGGGGCGATCACCTTCTCCAGGGCGCTGCTCGCCTATCCGGGGGTGACCTTTGTCGACACCCTTCTGGCGCGGTTTCTGGTGCAGACGGTCACGGGGCTCACGGTGATGTACATCGTCTTTGCCGGCAGCATCCTGCTGTTCGAGACGCGCACCCTGCTCGACCTGCCGCAGATCCTGCTGGCGGTGGCAATGGCGGCGGTGCTGGGGCTGGGGATCGGCTGTCTGAACGCCTATCTTTTTCCCACCTTCCCGCTATGGGAGTCGTTCTGGAACATCCTGACCTTTCCGCTGTTCCTAGTGTCGGGGGTGTTCTTCATCTACGAGGACCTGCCCCCCATCGGACAGCAGATCCTGTGGTACAATCCGCTCATTCACATCACCGGGCAGATGCGGGTGGGATTCTACCCCACCTATGACCCCAGCTACATCTCGCCCGCCTATGTCTTCGCCGTGGGGCTGGTCCCGATGGTGCTGGGGCTGATGCTGCTGCGTCGGCACTACAAGCGGATCATCAACCTCTGACGCCCCCGGCACGCGTGGCCGGGGGACAGAACCGGGGGGAGCCGCAGACCCGGCTCAGCCGATCTGCTGCCAGATGCTGCCCGTGACCCAGACGAACATGATCGCCTCGTTGCGCGCCAGCGTACGGTCCACCCCGCCGACCAGCCGCAACCGGTTGTTGGCGTGCTGGAAGATCAGCGGGGCCGCGCTCGCATTGCGCACGATCACAAGGGGGATGCCGCGGCTGATGTCGGCCGTCAGCTCCGTCACCGTCGCGCCGGCCGCGATGTTGGCAAAGACCACCGTGTTCGCCCCAACCCCCAGCACGCCATTGGAAAATGTCACATTGCCCCAGACACTGAAGGTCATGCCCTTTGCCCGGGCCAGGACCCGGTCGTCGAGGTCGATGTTGCCGGTGGCGGTGAACCCCGGATGCCGCAGGTCGCCCGCCGGGACGGATCCATGCAGCTGCGCCGTGGTCAGGTCGGCGATGGCGAGATTGGCCAACGTGTTGTCCTGCACGACATTGGTGCCCAGCATGATCCGCACGCCCGCGGTTTCGCACAGGACCCCGACCTGCTGGGTCGGGGTCTTGCCGGGCTTGTTGTCGACGGTGTTGCCCTCGATGACGATGTCCTGCGCGCCCGAGGCGATGAACACCCCCGCCCGATCGCGCGCATTTGGCAGCTGCGCCGTGCCGTTGGTGCGGATCTCGCAGCCGATCAACCGGACGTCCTTGGCCGCGACATGCACGCCGCAGTGCCCGTTGTCATAGGAATCGCACCCGATCATGCCAGCGTTGCTGCTGATGGTGAACCCGCGCTCGGCATTGTTCCAGGCCTTGCAGCCCACCAGCGGGCCATCCCCCACCCGAAAACCGTGCCGGCCGTTGAACCCCGCGACCAGCTGGGAATAGGTACCGTCGCCGCCGAAGATCTCGAAGCCGTCCCCGGCATTGCCGGTCGACAGCACGTTGCGCCAGTTCATGTTGTTGCACGACAACAGCCCGACACCACCGCCATAGTCAAAGCTGCCCAGCGACACGCCCGCCTCAGCGCACCGAAAGACGCACACGTTGTCCAGCGTGACATAGGACACCCCCTCCATGCGGATGCCCCGCCCGGCGGCATTCAGATCCACCGCGGCGCGCGCAAAGTTGTTCGACCGGCGCCCGAACACGCCGATGTCGCGCATGCCCCCATGCAGCCGCTGGCGGACGGTGACCCCCGGCGCGGGATCGGCCCGGAACAGCACCAGGTCGCAGTTGGCGCCGGGCTGCAGTTCGATCAGGCTGCCGGTGATCACGGCGGAATTGGTGAAATCGCCCTCGAAGTGCCAGCCCTCGCCCCTGAGCCAGACGTTGCGCCTGACCCGGATCGTGGCGGCAATCGGGTAGCTGCGCGCGGCAAACAGCAGCTCCCCGCCGCCCTGCGCCTCCAGCCAGTCGATGGCGGCCTGGATCTGCGCGGCGCAGTCCACGCCCGGCGCCGCGCCCCAGTGCTCGGGGCGCACGCCGCCCACCGGTGCGCCGCGGGTGCCATTGGCGCTCTCGATGGCGGTGCCGGCGGCGTCACGGCGATAGGCCAGCCGCAGCCCGGCGTGCAGCACGGTCCAGCTGTCGGCGTCGGCCGGGATCTGGGCCGCCTCGAAGGCCGCGCGCGAAGCGAAGGTGCGGTTGCTGGCCTCGGCCAGCGCAGCCGCCTGTTCCGCCGTCACGGCCGCCATGGTGGCGGTGGTGGCGTGCACCCCGGACTGCACCGCCGAGGCCGAGGCCGTCTGGGCCTGCGACTGCGCCGTCGACGCGGCGGTCTGGGCCTGCCCGGCGGCCAAGGTCGCACCGGCGCGGTCGGCCTGCACCTGCACCGCGGTGTCCGCGATACCCTGGGCGCTCATCTCGGCGGCGGCGGCCGAGGTTGCGGCGGCCGTGGCGCTGTCGCCGGCCGTGCCGGCGGCGGCGGCGCTGCCGGCGGCATCGGCCGCAGCCTTGCTGGCGACCCGGGCGCTGGCGGCGGCGTCATAGACCGATTGCGGCGCCGGCAGATGCAGCAGGATATCGGCGAGGGTCGCCACCGGCCCCCCGGGCACATCGACCAGAAAAGGGGGGTATTCGCGGCCCTCAGGCGCCCGCGTGCGCACACTGTAGACGCCGGGGGTCAGCGCGACATCGATTCGGGCTTCGGGGTCGGTGAGGACCGACACCGGATGCGGCGCAAGGGTCTGCGCCCCCACGCCGCGCGCGCTCACCGGGGCGGGCAGGAACTGCACCTGCACCTCGGGCAAGGGGGAGCCATCCGGCGCCACAAGGGTGCCGGTCACCTGGCAAAGATGGAAGGTCATGGACAGAGCGCTCCTGGCTCGGCCGGCACCACGGCGCGCCGGCGGCCCGGCCGCGCCGGGGCACCGGACCGCCGCAGGGCCCGCAGGGACGCCGAGCGGCCCCGGCGGCGCGGGCGCGCAACACCGGGGCATCGGACGAGATCATGTCGAAAGGACAGGCGGGCGCGGCATGGCAAGGCCGGCCACGGTGGAGGCGGCCCGCACCGGAGCCGCGCAATGGTCGAATATCATCTGGAAACGGACAGTCGGGCCGGGGCGCAGGCGACCGGGATGCCTGATCGCCCCCTGCAAACCCAAAGCCCCAAAACGAAAAAAGCCCGCGAGGGCCATCGCGGACACATCTTTCCATTATCATACTTTTATCACGAAGGGCGTGCGGTTGTCAAGCTTTCGCACCTCCATGCCCCCCTCCAGGCAGCATCCGAACCCCTCCCACCATGGCTCCGAATTCGGGCACACCCCCCACCGGGCCGAAAATCCGCGCCGACGCGCATGGACGCATCCGCACCGCTGCCGTATCCATCGGCCAGACATCTGGCAATGACCGCGCCGAGGGGCCACACTGGCGGACCCCGTCGTCGGGCCGCACCGCAAAACCCAGAAGGGGAGCTTCGCGCCATGACCATTACGCCCGTCCTTCTGTGCGGCGGCTCCGGCACCCGGCTGTGGCCGCTGTCGCGCAAGAGCTACCCAAAGCAGTTCGTCCCCCTGGTCGGGCAGGAGACGCTGTTCCAGGCCTCGGCGCGGCGGCTGTCGGGGCCGGGCTATGCCCCGCCGCTGGTGCTGACGGGGGCGGATTTCCGCTTCATCGTCACCGAACAGCTCACCGCCGCCGGCATCGACCCCGGCGCGGTGCTGATCGAGCCCATGGGCCGCAACACCGCCCCCGCCGTGCTGGCCGCAGCCCTGTGGCTGGAGCACAACGACCCCGACACGCTGATGCTGGTGGCGCCCTCGGACCATGTGGTGCCCGACGCCGAGGCATTCCGCGCGGCGGTGGCCGAAGCCACAGCCCCCGCCCGCGCGGGTCAGATCGTGACCTTCGGCATCCGCCCCGACCGCCCCGAGACCGGCTACGGCTGGCTGGAGCTGCCCGAGGCGCTGGCGGCCGACGCCACCGCCGCCGGCCCGCTGGTGCGCTTCGTTGAAAAGCCCGATGCCGAGCACGCGGCGCAGATGCTGGCCGACGGGCGCTACCTGTGGAACGCGGGGATCTTCCTGTTTTCGGTGCGCGCAATCCTGGCTGCCTTCGAGGCGCATGCCCCCGCGCTGCTGGACCCGGTGCGCCGGGCGGTGGACGGGGCGCAGGCCGACCTCGGCTTCCTGCGGCTGGCGCCCGGCCCCTGGGCCGGGGCCGAGGACATCTCGATCGACTACGCGGTGATGGAGCAGGCCGAAAACCTTGCGGTGGTGCCCTTCGGCGCGGGCTGGTCGGACCTGGGCGACTGGAACGCGGTGTGGCGCGAGGCCGGGCCCGACGGCGACGGCAACGTCGTCTCCGAGCACGCCACCGCCATCGACTGCACCGGCAGCCTGTTGCGCTCGGAATCCCCCCGCCAGGAGGTGGTGGGAATCGGTCTGGAGGACATCATCGCGGTGGCCATGCCCGACGCGGTGCTGGTCGCGCGCCGCGGCGACGCGCAGCGCGTCAAGGAAGCCGTGTCCGCCCTCAAGGCCCGCCAGAGCCCGCAGGCGGAGTCCTTCCCCGTCGACCACCGCCCCTGGGGGTATTTCGAAAGCCTGGTCATCGGCACGCGCTTCCAGGTCAAGCGCATCGTCGTGCACCCCGGCGCGGCCCTCAGCCTACAAAGCCACCACCACCGCTCGGAGCACTGGATCGTGGTGCAGGGCACCGCCAGGGTGACGGTGGACGACACCGTGACTCTCGTGACGGAAAACCAGTCGGTCTACATCCCGCTCGGCGCCGTCCACCGGATGGAGAACCCGGGCAAGCTGCCCATGGTCCTGATCGAGGTGCAGACCGGCAGCTACCTCGGCGAGGACGACATCATCCGCTACGAGGACGTCTACGCCCGCAGCTGAGGTGCCGGGAGAGATGCGCGCCGGCTTAAACCAGCCGATGCCGCGCCAGCGCATCCCCGAAGAAGCTATGGACAGGCCGCGTCTTGTGGCCTGCCAGAATATCGAAGCCGCTGCCCAGGTCCAGCGCCACAGCACCCGAGCTGCGGGCGACATGACAGTATATCTTGCCGAAGATCCCCGCTCCCACCAGCACCAGGCACCCCCGCAGATCCCCCTCCAGCTGTCGGCAGACCGTCTCGAACACGTCCGGGTAATGCCGCCCCGGCCCAGCCCGCAGGGGTGGCTCCAACGGCACCTCGACGAACTCCACCGTCCCCTGGCCACCATGGCGCCGCGCAAAGGGCGCGAACATCTCGGAGCGGCCGCTCACAACGATGACCCGGTCGGCCAGGGCCACCAGATCGGGCAGATGGTCCAGCAACGGGATATGGACCCAGGCATGGGTCAGCAGGCTGCCGCGCAGCGCCCCCGACCGAGCCCAGCGTTCCACCTGGTCCTGCGCCCGCAAATGCCCCAGCGCGGCCCGGATGCGCCCATCGGCCAGGCAGTTGCGCACATAACCACCGATACTCGCATAGACATCGCGCGGTGGCGCCCAAGGCATGATGCCGCGGATACCCAGCACATCTGCCGCGATGGCAGCCCGCTCGAACCGCGCCGCGAAGTCCAGCGCGTCGCCAGCCCCGAGCCCGGTCCCCGCCTGCAGGCGAAAGACGACGTCGAACCACGCCAGCTCCTGCGCCGGGTCGAGGTCGGGATCACGGCACCCCAGAACGTTGCCCTCGCCGTCGCCGAGACGCAGCGTAACCACCCGGTTGCTACCGCGGTCCTTTTTCCTTGACGCGTGCGATGATGTCCGGGTCGTCGACGAAATCCTTGAGGAAGTCGCTCCAGTGTTGGGGGGAGCGCCTTGCGTCACGGAGCATGTCGCGCAGCTCCTCGATGCCATGGGCGGTGAGCACGGTGGCGCTCTCGTCGGAGCCTGTGTGGACGCTGATGATGTTTCCGTAGCAGAGGTTGTCGTCGTTGCTGACGATCGCTTCCAGCATTTCCAGATCCTCACCGAGCATCTGCGCGACGTGGTCCAGTGCGTAGACCTGTGTGACGGTGGCCATCAGGCGGCCTTGGCCTGCGGGGCGGTGCGTGGCGCCCAGTTCCAGGGCAGCAGCTCGTCGATCCGGTTGATCATGTGATCGTTGATGCGATCGAGGACGTCGGCGAGGTAGGCCTGCGGATCGAGGCCGTTCATCTTGGCCGTCTCGATGATGGTCATGGCGCGCGCGAGGGTTTCGGCACCGGTGTCGGCGCCTGCGAAGAGCCAGTTTTTCCGTCCGATTCCAATGGGCCGCAGGGCACGCTCGGCTGGATTGTTGTCTATGGCCACGCGGCCGTCCGCGAGGAACAGGCAGAACGAGGGCCAGCGGCTGAGGCCATAGCGGAAGGCGCGGGCGAGGTCGCCCTTGCCGGGGATGCGTGTGAGCTGCTGCTCGGACCAGGCACGGAAGGCCTCGACCTTGGGGTTGCTGAGTTCCTGACGCGTGGTGCGGCGGACATCGGCGGGTTGGCCGGTGATGGAGCGTTCGATGTCGTAGAGCGCCCCGATGCGGTCCAGTGCCTCGCGGGCAATCGCTGATCCCGTCGAGGTCCAGATATCATGGAAGTCGCGGCGCAGGTGCGCCCAGCATGCCGCCTCGCGGAGCTGGACGGCGCCGTCGGGCCCGGGATCGTAGAGTTTGGCATAGCCCTTGTAGCCGTCGGCCTGCAGGATCCCCTCGGTCTTCTGAAGGTGCTCGTGGACGTGTTCTTCCTTCCAGTCCGGGGCGAAGCGGTAGACGGCGCCGGGCGGCGCGGTTCCCGCCCATGGGCGCTGATCGCGGACATAAGCCCAGATCCGGCCCTTCTTCACGCCCTTGCCAAGGCCCCGGTCGCGCAGGGACCGGTCCAGGACCCGGATCGGGGTGTCGTCGGCGTGCAGCAGGTCGCTGGCCATGATCTCGGCCTCGATCCGGTCGATCAGGGGCTTGAGCACCTTCATCGCGCGCCCGCACCAGTCGACCAGCGTGCTGTCCGGGATATCCGCGCCCATGCGGGCGAAGATCTCGGCCAGCCGATACAGGGGAAGGTGATCGTCGAATTTGGAGACCAGGACGTAGGCCAGCAGCGCCGCGCTCGCCATGCTGCCCGGGATCGGGCGACTGGGCGCGGGCGCCTGCACCATCTTCTCGCAGCGCCGGCAGGACTTCTTCGGCCGCGCGATCTCGAGGACCTTCAGCTGTGCCACGACCATGTCGAGGATCTCGCTGACGTCCTCGCCCACCGGTCGCAGCTCGCCGCCACAGTCCGGGCAGCAGGGGCCGGGGTCCAGTTCGCGCCGCTCGCGCGGGGTGGCATCCGACACGCGCGGGCGGCGGCGGGGCTTGCGCCCGGCCGTCGCGCCGGCGGGCGCCGCGGGCGCGGCCTCGTCCTCGGCCGCCGGCGTGGTGTCGCCCTCGGCGGCGGCGATCAGCAGGTCCTCCAGCGCCAGCTCGAGCTGTTCGATCTCGCGCTCGACCTTCTCCGAGGATTTGCCGAAGGCCTGCTTCTTCAGCTTCGCGATGCGCAGTCGCAGCGTCTGGACCAGCTGGTCATGGGCGCGGATGGTCGCCGACATCCTGGCGTTCTCGGCCTGCAGCACGGCGATCATCGCCTTCAGAAGCGCAGGATCTTCGGGCAGGATTGCGGCGTCGGCGGACATGCCGAAAGTTACCACCGGCCACGCGTGAACGCCATGAAAACAAGGCGATCCAGCCGGATAAATCAACCCACACGGGCCGGCGGCGCGCCCCAGTCGGGCCGTCGCCAGTCGATGCCCTCCCACAGCATGGCCAACTGCGCCGAGGTCAGCCGCGCAGCGCCGTCGCCCGCGCTTGGCCACGGAAACCGGCCACGCTCGAGGACCTTGTAGTAGAGGCAGAAACCCTGGCCGTCCCAGTAAAGCAGCTTCAAGCGGTCGCCCTTGCGGCCCCGGAACGCGAACACCGCCCCGCTGCTGGGCTTCTGCCGCAGCTGGTCCTGCGCCAGCGCCGCAAGGCCCGCGATCCCCTTCCTCATGTCGGTCGCACCGCAGGCCAGATACACCCGCACCCCGGTCCCCGGCCCGATCATGCCGTCTCCAGAAGCCGCACCAGCCGCACGAGGGCCGCGTCCCCGATCCCGCCCGGACACCGCAACTGTCGGCCATTGCGCAGCATCACCGTGATCTCCGCTGAGGGCCCGCCCGGCTCCGCCGTGACTTCCGGCGCAGCCGTCATCTCCACCGGCAGGAACAGGGCTGCGTCGTCCGGAGGCCACAGCCCCTTGCGCCGCATCTCGCCCCGCCACTGGTAGATGTGCTGCCGCGTCACGTCATGGTGCCGCGCGACATCCGCCACGGTCCAGCCGTTCACCCCGACCTCGCCCAGGATCGCCAGCTTGGCCTCATCCGTCCAGCGACGCCGCCGCTCAACCCCGAGCAGCACCCCATCCCGCATCACCGCCCCCGTCGCATACGACGTCGTTGCCGACGCCAATAACGACGTAGCATAAGGAAAAGACCTCACCCCGGGCAGGCGGCCGCAACCGGGTGGTTACGACGCAGCATTGAGAACGGGCGGCGCTGCCGCAGGGCGGTGGCGGCGGCCTAAGCGGTCACATCCCCAGAAGCATGGGTTCCCAGAACAATGCCGCGGACATCCGCAAGCAGCGTGGACACCGGATCGCCGCCGCCCCAGGCCGCCTCCAGTCTGGCAAGCTCACGCCGGACATGGTCGATGTGAGCGGGCGCGAACGGCACCAACGGCTTGTCACCGGCGGTCATGGCCGGCTCCGCGCCAAGCATCGACCGCGGGCCTCTGACGGAGGGAGGGGGCCGACGGCCCGGGTTTGGGCTGCGCGTGGGTGCACCATGCCCGTCAGCCCCCGTCAAAAAGTGCGCGACGCGCAGGAAACCACTGCGCACGCACCCGTTCGTTGCCGTCACTGTACTGCGCCATGATGGCGGCCCGCTCGGCCGGCTCGAACAGCCACGGCGGCTCCACCTGCCGGGTGTCCAACAGCTCGTGGCCCAAGCGTCGACGAAGATCCTCCACCACCCCGGGCAGTTCGTCAAGGTCACGCACCGCCCGCTTGGCAGACAGGAACGCCGCATAGCCGGCCCGCGACAGCGCCGGATTCGGGTTGCCGGCGGGGGCGGCCTCGCGCGGCGGCTCCAATCCGGTGGCGGCGCAGAAGGCCGCCACCACATCGACGGTCTTGTCATAGATCACCGGCACCACGCTGCCGGGGCCAAAGACGTCCTCCCAGTCGCGCAGGATGGCGGCATAGTCGAACTCGGGCAGCGCCGACAGCGCGGCGGCGCGGAATTCCACGACCTGCGCATGGCTGATCCGATGCGCCTTGGCGTACTGGTTGAGGAGCGAGTTGATAGCAGCGTCCTGACGGCGCAGAAAGATCACGATCCGCGCCGTACCCAAGTGTCGGCGCAGGCACGCCACCGCCGGACGGGGCAAGGTGTGAAACAGCTCGCACGACAGCACCGCGCGGGCATGCCGGGCCGGATCAGCGGCGCGGACCGCCTGCGACAGCGGTCCGTCGTCGCCGTCGCACAGCGCCATGTGGACCGGCTGGTGCCACAGCGCCCCGCGCCCCGACGCAGGATAACACAGCCCGGCCGGGTCCGCCGCCGCGCGGTCGCGCAGGAACCGCTGCAACGCCTTGGAGCCGGTCTTGCGGGTCCCGATATGGAGGGTCCAGAATGTCATCGCCGCCCCCTGCCCCATGGCCCATGCCCGCTCATCCGGCCCCGGGCGGAGGTCGCCCCCCGTCCCCGGTGGCGACGCTGCCGAGGAATTCCGCGACCCGCTCCAGCAACAGCCGGTCCAGCGGATGCCCCCCCTCCAGCGCCAGCGTCTCGGCCCGGTGCTCGGGCAGCAGGATGCGGTCGCGCTGCAGCTCTCGCGTGCGTAGATAGTGCAGCACCCGCACCGCATCGGGCGACACCCCGTTGTGCGCTGCATGCACGGGGTCGTTGGCGGCGTTGTACTCCGCCGGCAGGACCTCCTGCGTCACTCCCTCGATCAGGCAGGCCAGCGTCAGCGCAATCTGGCAGCGCATGCGCGAACGGCAGACCTCCAGCAGACGGTCCTGGACGGGTGGGACGCGGCGGCCGCAGGCACGCATGGCCTCGGCCGTCAGGACGACAAACCCGAGGTTGAAATAGGCCGGCGCAAGACCGAACGCGCCCTCGACGTCCATCGAATAAGGATGCAGGCGGTCCGGCATCGGCAGGTCGAACAGCTGCAGGATCACCGGCCACAGCGCATGCCGGCGGGTGCGCGCCAGCACGCCCGCATCGCGCGGCATGGGGGGCGGCCCGTGGGCCATGTGGCCGGCGACCACCGCGCCAGGTCCGATCGCGTGGCGCAACGGGTCGATGTCGCGCAGCCAGACCGTATCGGCATCCGCCAGCACCACCAGGTCGGTCTCGGGGGGCAGCATCAGGCGCCAATCCGCAGTTCCCCACATGCCGTGACGGGCAAAGATGTCGCGCGGCACGCCGGTCCAATCCACAGGACGGCCGGCGCTCCAGGCGTTGTCGCGGCGCACCGCGGCCATGTCGGCGTCATCACCCACCACCACGCGCAGGAGGGCCCGCTCGTAGATCCCGCCGAGCCGGCGCAGGTTGTGCTCGAAGAAACGCACCTGATGATAGAAGCCCCGCGTAGGCGAGATCGGGATCCGGATCTCCAGGCTCGGGTCATGGCGGGGATCGCTGGCGGGCGGCATGCGGGCCTCTCGGGGGGGCGACGCGGCCCTGGGGCAGGATCTAGCAGCACCGCCGCGCGGCCGACAAGACGGTGGTATCCCGGCGGCGGGCCCTGTGCTTGGCCTGCCCGCAGCGCTATCATCGCGAAATCGCCAATCGGCGCACCACCACCCAACAGCGGCAGGGATCTCCGCGATGGCAGACGACCAAGGGTTTCCGCCGAATCTGTCGCGCGCGCAGGAGGCGGCACCGCCACCGGCCGACCCTGCGCCAAGGGCGCCGGTGCCCGTCTTTCGCCCGCTGCTGCCCTGCGTCGAGCGGCTGCTGCCCTATCTGCGCCGCATCGATGCGACACGCCTCTACAGCAACCGCGGCCCGCTGGTGGAGGAGCTGGAGGGGCGGCTGGCCGATCTGATCGCCGTGCCGCCCCATGGGCTGCGCCTGGCAGCCTCGGGCACGCTGGCGCTGATGCTGGCGATCCTGGCCCATGCCGGGCGCGGCGTGGCGGAGGGCGCGCGGCCGGTGGCCCTGATGCCCGCCTTCACCTTCGTGGCGACCGCCCAGGCGGCCGAGATGTGCGGCTGGCGCCCGGTGTTCGCCGATGTCGACCCCGTGCGCTGGACGCTGGACCCCGACGCGGTGCGCGCGCACCCCGACTTCGGCCGTGCCGGGCTGATCGTCGCGGCCGCCCCCTATGGCATCCTGCCCGACATCGCCGGGCTGGCCCGGCTGCAGGCCGAAACCGGCGTGCCCGTCGTCGTCGATGCGGCGGCCGGGTTCGAGGCGCTGTGCGACGCCCCAGGGACGGTGTCGGACACGGTCCCGATGGCGCTGAGCTTCCACGCCACCAAGAGCTTTTCCACCGCCGAAGGGGGCGCGGTGGCCTGGGGCTGCGCCTCGGGACAGCGCCGGGTCATGCAGATCGCCAATTTCGGGTTCTTCGGCACGCGCGCAGCCCGCACCATCGGCCTGAACGCCAAGATGAGCGACTACCACGCCGCGGTCGGGCTCGCGATGCTGGACGATCTGGCCGCGCGCCGCGCGGCGCAGGCGCATGTGGCCGACAGCTATGCACGGGCAGCGCAGGGCCGGGTGGCGGGCCGGCTGCACCTGCCGCCCCGGATCAGCCCGGCCTATGCCCTTTATGAGGCCACCGACGCCGGCGCCTGCGCCCGCGCCGAGGCCGCCCTGCACGCCGACGCCATCGAGAGCCGGCGCTGGTACGGCCACGGGGTCCACCGGGAGCCCTGGTTTGCCGACACGCAGGCCCCGGAGGCGAAGGCGGAGGCGGCGGGGGTCCTGCCGGTCACCTGCAGGCTGTGTGACCGGCTTCTGGGTTTGCCCACCGCCCCCGACCTGGACCTCGCTAGCATCGCCTGGATCGTTGCCGCCCTGGCCCGTGCCGAAGCCGAGGGCCGTGCTCGATGACCGAGCTCGTCCTATTTGGCACCGGTGGCGCGGCGCAGACGGTGGCCTTTCATCTGGCCGCCCAGCCCGGCATCCGAATCGTCGGCTACACAGTCGACGCGGCTTGGCGCACCGCCGAGCACCACGACGGCCGCCCCCTGGTCGCCTGGGAAGATCTGGAGGACCACTTCCCCCCCGACCGGGTGACGCTGTTCGGCCCGTTCTCGTTTGCGCGGATGAACACCCTGCGCCGCGACCGCTACCTCGAGGGCAAGGCGCGCGGCTACCGGTTTGCCCGCTTCGTTCACCCCGCCAGCACCGTCTATGCCCAGCGGATCGGCGAGAACTGCCTGATCCTCGATGCCTGCGCGGTGCAGCCGTTTTCCATCATCGGAGACAACGTGGTGGTGTGGTCCATGACAGTGGTCGGCCATCACGCGCGGATCGGCGATCACTGCTTCCTGTCCTCGCAGGTGATGGTCGCGGGTCATGCCGACATCGGCCCGGAATGCTATCTGTCGGGGCAGACGGGCATCGCCGAGCGGCGTCGGATCGGGCACGGCTCGGCGGTGCTGAACGGCGCCTTCGTCACGCGCGACCTGCCTGACGGGTCGGTCGTGTCGGGCCCCCGCGCGCGGCTGCGCCGCTATCCCAGCAGCCGCCTGCACGGATTGATCTGATCAAATTCTATGCATAACGGCGCCGACCTAGCCACACTTGGTACTTGATCGAAAGATCATTATGGACCACACTCCTCTGGATATAGAGCATATCCTTTAGTTTAAGGAAGCACTTCATGGGGATCGCCATGCACAAGTACGTTTCAGGACTGGCAATGGTCGCGGTCGCCTTCACCGTTGCAGATGTTCAGGCCAGCACCATCAGCGGGTCCTTGGACATCACCCTGACCGGCGGGCAGGTTTCCTTCGATGTTCCGAACGGCACCGCCACCCGGGCAATGGTGATGCAGGGGCAGTTCCAGACCTCCAACAGCTTCCAGAACCCCACCGGGGCAGCCCCGCTTGGATGGTCGATCACCTCCGAGATGGCCTATGAGGGGGTGACGAGCCTCCTCGACGCGGTCGACGAAGACACGACCACAGGCTTCGGCGGCCCCAACGGCTTGCGGAACGAATACCGCACCAATCTGGGGCTGTTCTCCATCTCCTCCTTCATGGCCGATATCCTCGGGCTTTCGAACAGCACCACCGGCCTGGGATCCGGAACGCTGAATTTTGGCGGCGCCATACCGATCGCCTGGTCGATCAACGACTACGTGCTCAACACTGGTGGCCCCGCCATCACCACCTCCGGGAACTTCACCTTCAGCATGACGTCCGACAGCAACGCCCTGGCGTTCCTGAACGTGTTCGATGGCTTCGCCGGAATCGCGGGCGACCTGCAGGGCGCCCGCGAGGGTGGCAGCTTCAGTGCCACGTTCAGCACATCGCCGACCACTGTCATTCCCGTCCCGGCGGCGCTTCCGCTTCTGATGGGTGGGCTGGGGCTGCTCGGGCTCATGGGCTGGCGGCGCAAGGCATCGCAGGCCTGAACACCACCGACCCGACACGATCCGAAGGGGTGGCTACGACTGCTTCTTTTCACATCTGAGGCGGTGGCGGGACATGGACCGACACCCGCTTCCACCAATGCGCGATTCCAAGGCGCGCGAGAACGCGCGCACGGCGCACGGGGTCCTCGAAGCTGGGGCGCAGGGACGCCTTCCACGCCCCCAGACGAGCAGGTGTCAGGGCGTCTGCGGACCATTCTGGCACCACCACCACCGGAAATCCGCGATAGGCCGCGGCCACGGGGGTGTCGCGCAGGATCGGGATGGCGCCGTGCAGCAGCACCGTCCAGGCCTTGGGCGAGGGGTCAAGCCCACCACCCTCAACGCACAGCACAAAGCTGTGGGCCGCAAGCTGTGCCGCGAATTCGGCCTCCGACAGCTCGCGGTCCGGCAGGGTTGAGAACGCAGCCCAGGAGCCGGCCGCCAGCGCGCTAACGTCGCGCCGGGCCTGCCATTGCACCCCCTCGCGGATTCGATGCGCACACAACACCCGCAGCGGACGCGGTCCCAGCGGCGCTGGAACCGGCAGAGGGGCGTCCGGATCCGGCACTCCCGCGGGCCAGATCATCCCCACCGGCATCGGCTCCATCCGCGGATGCCCGGCGGTGTCTAGGTTTTCGGCAAACCAGCGGATCAGCCGCGGATCCGCGAGCAGGTCCTCGATCCACGCCCGTTCCCGCGCATCAAACGGACGCCAGCGCCGGTCGGTCTGCACCGGCACGGTGACATCCTGCGACCCACTGATCAGCACGAAGGGGCCGGGGATCTCCGGCAGTACCCGCTCGAAGAAAAATCGCAGCGCGGCTGAGGGGTTGCGCAGGGACACAAAGACATGGCGCGGTCGGTCGGTGTCGCACAACCGCACCAGCGTTGCCTGCGGCGGCTCCACATCGCTCAGCACCACCCAGTCACAGCGCGCGGCGATGCCGCTGGGAATGTAGGCCGCCGCGCCGAGGTCCCTGGGAAACAGACGCATGCTGTGCAGATCGGCCAGGGTGCGCGGGACGGGGGGCGACGCTGCGGGGGGCGGTACGGGACGCGGTGGCGGGGTGACCCGGCCGGGCCCGCGGGCCGCCGCGCGCAACGCGGCCAGCACCTCCGCCACCGCATCCGGCAGCGGCGCATCAGTCCCCACGCCCGCATGGCGCGGGATGGCCGCATCGTGGACCTGCCCTGCCGCCGCCACATCGCACCCCAGCGCCAACAGGCCTGCGGCCAGATCGGCGCGCATCCGCTCCCGGTCGGCGCCGAACTCCATGAGCGTCAGCCCATGCGCCCGCTGCAACGCCAGAAGCCGGCGATTATAGGCCAGCCACAACCCCAGCGCCCTGTCGCGATCGAAGCCGTTGCGCTGCGCGAGCGAGGCCGCCACCTCGGCGGGGTGGCGAAATATCCCCACGCCGCGCCAGTCCTCCAGCGCCTCGATCCAGCCCTCGGCCACCAGCAGTGTACGGGGCTCCTTGAAGCCCCAGGGGCGGCCCGGCGGGGCGGCGGCGGCGCGCGCCTCGATGAACAGATCGCGCACGCCCGTGTGCAGCTTGCCCCAGACGACCCGATCGGGCGGCCTGTGCCAGGCCCCGCCATTGGTCTCCAGCAGATGCTCGTGCATGTGCACAAGGACCTCGGGCTCGCGCAGCCCGGTGGGGTTGAGCGTGAACGACGCGTCCAGAACGCGCCCCAGATGCACACCTCCCGCCGCCAGTGTCCCCGCCAACATGCTGGTCCCACTGCGGTGCATCCCCAGGACCATGACACAGCGCCCCGTCCGGGGGGCCGCATCCCCTGCCGACGGTGCACAATCGGTCGAAGGGGCATGCATCATGGGGGACGTGGCTCGCGGCACGGGGGCGAGACAAGATCTAAGCCGGTTCTCGCCACAAAGGCAATCGCGCCTTCGCCCCCACGCCGCCTGGAGCGGACCCCGCCGCTATTTTCACCAGTGCCGGTTCGGTGTCAGACGGACGGGCGGGCGCTGGCATGTCCCCACGGCACCGGTCTATGCTGGCCCTTCCAATCCAAGGAGCCCCCGATGCCCGTGACCCCCGAGATCGCCCGCGAGGCCGACACCCTGACCGCGATCCGCCACGACATCCACGCCCACCCCGAGATCGGCTTCGAGGAAACCCGCACCGCCGCCCTCGTCGCCGAGCGGCTGCGGGCCTGGGGCGCCGACGAGGTCCATGAGGGCATCGGCACCACCGGCGTGGTGGGCATCGTGCGCGGGCGCGGCGCCTCCAACCGCTCGGTGGGCCTGCGCGCCGACATGGACGCGCTGCCGATCCACGAGGCGACCGGCCTGCCGTATGCCTCCACCATCCCCGGCAAGATGCACGCCTGCGGCCATGACGGCCACACCACGATGCTGCTGGGCGCCGCGCAGTACCTGTGCGCCACGCGCAATTTCTCCGGCACCGCCGTGCTGATCTTCCAGCCCGCCGAGGAGGGCCTGGGCGGCGCGCGCCGCATGCTCGCCGACGGGCTGTTCACCCGCTTCCCCTGCGACGAGGCCTACGGCATCCACAACAACCCCGGCGCACCCCACGGACAGGTCGGCGTGAAGCCCGGCCCCGCCATGGCCGGCGCCAGCTTCTTCGACATCACCATCGAGGGGCTGGGCAGCCACGCCGCCATGCCCCACCAGGGCCGCGACCCGATCGTCGTCGCCGCCGCCCTGGTCCAGGAGATGCAGACCATCGTCAGCCGCAACCTGCCGGCCACCTCGGCCGCGGTGCTGTCGATCACGCAGCTGCACGCGGGATCGGCCTACAACGTGGTGCCGGACCGCGCGGTGCTGTCGGGCACCATCCGCTGGTTCGAGCATTCCATCCGCGACCTGATCCACGACCGGATCGAGGCGCTGTGCACGGGGCTGGGCCAGGCCCATGGCGTCACCATCACCCCCGACCTGCGCAACGCCTTCGACGTGCTGGTCAACGACGCCGATCTGTCGCGCGAATACCTCGCGGCCGCGGCCGATGTGGTGGGCGCGGACAACACGCAGGAAACCACCACCCGCCGCATGGGCAGCGAGGATTTCGCCGACATGCTGCACGTCGTCCCCGGCGCCTATTGCACGCTGGGCCAGCACGGGTCGGTGCCGCTGCACAACCCCGCCTTCGTGCTCGACGACGACTGCCTGCCGGTGGGCGCCTCAATCCTGGCGCGCATCGTGGAGCGCCGCCTGCCGCTGTGACGCCCAGCCCCGCCCAGCCCCGTCCGGGCCCGCCTGCGCCCGGACGGGGAACGCCGCTTGACCCCCCCCGGCGCACGGTGTCACATCCCGCCATCCGGAGGAGTGGCAGAGCGGTCGAATGCGGCGGTCTTGAAAACCGTTGAGGGTGAAAGCCTTCCGTGGGTTCGAATCCCACCTCCTCCGCCATTTATGCCACATAAATCATTGTTATTGATGGATTTTTTGAAGTCCATTCCCCCAATTATTCCCTCCCTCTATGCCGGATGCCCTCGGATTTTGCCGGAACAGGTGGCCCGATACTGCAGGGTTGATCGGATCGGCCGGCGGCCCCATGAGGCCACTCGGGGATCATTTCGGCGCCGGCCGCAGGGCTATGGGTGCGGTGCGCCACGCTCTTGGTTCAGGCCAGAGCAGGCGCGCGAGGACCTCAAGGGTCGGTACAGCCATGGGCACACAGCGCGGGTTGGTCACCCGAGAGCCGATCAGGAAATAGCGTGCTGCATCTGATCGACCGGTCCCACACCATGCTGCATCCGTCGGACGGTCAGGAAGACGTTGCCGGTGTTCTTGGCCCACAGTCGGCCGATGAGGTCCTTCTCGCGGGCCTCCTGTGCCGTGACAAGATGCTCGCCCTTGTATTCGACCACGAAGATCCGGCCATCGGTGAGGCGGGCGATGAAGTCGGGGTAGAAGCGGCCCTGCACGCGCGGCAGCCAGAAGCTGGCGGGGTGCCGCGGCAGGTTACGCACCCACAGATCGACCGCCTCCAGACTGTCGAGCGCCCAGGCGCACTGGAATTCCTCGCCGCCGAGGTCGCCGTCGATCAGGGGGACCCGGTCGGGGCCCAGCAGGTGACGTTGGAGGCGGAAGGCGCCGGTCGTGGTTGTCGGTACGTTGGCATAGCTCGCAGCGTCGAAGCGGGCGATGCAGGAGGGATCGGTGCCCAGCACCGCCGTGTCCTCGAACAGGGCCATCTGGTGGGCGCCCGCCTGCACGCCGGCCCGGATCTCCGCGATCTTGGCGCGGGTGCGGGTGACGAGGGGGTATTGCCAGTCGATCAGCGTGCGCACCGAGATGTTCCGCTCGGCCACGAGCCAGGACACCAGCCGCGCCAGCCAGGGCGACAGCTCGGCGGTCGGGATGTCCGGCATCCGGCACCGGCCTTCCAGCCACTGCACCAGCGTGGCTTCCAGCGACGCTTCGTCCGGCGCGCCCAGGCCCGAGAGCGGCAGCTGGGTGGTCTGGGTCTGGGAATAGACCAGCTTCTCGCCCTCGATGTCGATCTCGATCACGTTCTCGGCCCGGCGGAAGCTCATCTCCGCCTCGGTGATCTGCGCCGGATGGCTCAGCAGGGACCACTCCACCCGCTCCATGATCAGCGCGCTGTCGGCCTGGAACAGGTCGCCCTCCATCTCGACCATCAGGAACGGCACCTCGATGGCCGCGCCCTTGTCGGCGGGTGACAGCGCCGCCGCCACCTGCGCGGCGTGGCGGTCGAACTCGGCCCGCAGGGTCGGGCGGTCGGCCTCGGGCGTGTGCTGTTCCAGCGCGCCCGCAACCGCTTGCGTCACGACCCCCTTCACACCGACCTTCAGCGTGCCGGTATCAGTGCGGATGAACTCGGCGCCCTCCTCGGCCAACGCGCCCAGAGCCGCGCGCGCCTCCTCGGTGTCGGGGATCTCGAAGGTCAGGACCGGCTTCGGCGCCACCGGGTCCGGGTCGAACAGATGGCCCTGGTCGTCCTGCTCCACCGTGGCGGGCCGCAGTGACTGGCGCACCTCCTCGTCGGTGAAGCCCATGTCGATCAGCTTGTCGCGCAGGCTCGCTGCCACCTCGGCAAAGGACGGCTCGGCCACATGGGCATAGGCCATGTTCAGCGCCGCGTCCCGCCGCCGCTTGGCGTATGGCATCCGCAGCACCCGCCCCAGCAACTGCTCCACCGAGGTGGCCGAGGCGACCTTCTGCGTCGCGCACAGCACATAGGCCGAGGGGCAGTCCCACCCCTCGCGCAGCGCCTGCACGGTGATGATGTGCCGCGTTGGCTCGTTGGGGTCGCGCAGGTTCACGCCGTCGAGCTCCCGTTGCTCCCCCGTCGCCACCTTGATCGTGGCCTCGGGCGCCAGCGCATGCTCGATCAGATACGCCTTCAACTCGGCCACGGTGGGGTGCCCGTTCTTCGCCTGCGCCTGATACAGCGCCACCGGTCGCAGGAACTCCGCCTCGCGCTGCGCCTTCTCCTCCAGCATATTGCGGGTCACCACCGTGCCGCGCACGGCCTCCTGCCAGCTGTCGTGCGGGCGTACCCGGATCGGCAGCTTGATCATCTCCTCGTCCTTCAGCGCCCCCGCGGTGACCGAGAACAGCACGTTCGACACCCCCCGCGGCGTCGCCGTGAACTCGATGATCGCGGACGGCCGCAGCCGCGCCTGCACCGCGCGCGACAGCCCGGTGACCGCGTTGTGCGCCTCGTCCACGATCATCAGCGGCTCGTGGTGATACATCAGGTTGGCAAAGCTGAACTTCACCCGGCCCTCGCGCCCCGCCAGCAGCGGCTCGCGCGCCACGTCCTCGGCCGTGACCACCTCCATCCCGTCGTCCGCCAGCCCCGCGAAGTGCGGCTCGAACGCCTCGTGATAGGCATAGACCTTGCGCTGGCCAGTGTCCGTCACCCGGAACGACTGGATCGTCGCCACCACCACGCAGGTGAACCGCCCGATGTCGGTGGGCAGCAGCGTCTCGAATTCCTCGATGTCCAGCACCCGGGTGCGCCCGCCCGTCACCGCGTCCAGCCGCACGCGATAGGGGTGGCGCAGATCCTTCAGCGCCTCCACCGTCTGGCGCTTGATCGCGTCCGAGGTGACCATCCACAGCACCACCGGATGCGGCTTGCGCACATACTCCGCCCCCAGCCGGATCGCCTCGGCCGCCAGCAGGGTCTTGCCGCCCCCCGTGGGCAGGCGCAGGCAGACGTAAGGGACCGCCGCCATTTCCGAGAGGGGCACATACCGGCGCGGCGCCAGCGTGCGGCCCTCCAGCTTCGCCTCCGCCGCCTGCCGGGCGACCTCGGCGGCGAAGGCACCGGCGGGGCCCTTGGCCGCCGCCACCGTCAGGAACCGCGACAGCGCATCGAGGGCGGCTTGCTGGTACTTCTTCAACTCCATCGTCACACCCGCGCCCTGATGTCATAGGGGGTCTGGCGGAAGCTCATCCCCGCCCCCGCCAGCGTCCGCTCCGACAGCCGGTTGGCGGCGCCATAGACGGTGATCGGCCCGTCCCAGCCCGCGGCCTGCGCGCCCTCGCGGATCAGGCGCAGCACGGCATGGGTCAGCACATTGCCTCCGCCGGCCGTGCGGTCGCGCAGGATGCCGTTATAGAGCAACGCCAGCCCCCGCCCGTCATGCGCGCCCAGGAACGGCCCCCCTACCTGGCCAACATCGGGCGCCGCCATCGGCACCCGGAATTCCGTGAACCACAGATGGCGGGCGAGGTCGGCAAACCGGATCTCCGGGTTGATCCGGCCCGCCCCGTCAAAGACCGTGGCCCCGAGGGTGCAGAACCGGAACCCCCCGCCGCCCTGCCAGCCCACGTCGCGGGAGATGCCGCCCTGCTCCCCCTCGATCACCTTGCGCAGGCGCAGCGCGCAGTGGGTGCGGGCATGATCGCCCATCTCCACCCCGATCCACCGCCGCCCCATCTTGTGCGCGACGGCCGCCGTGGTGCCCGAGCCGAGGAAGCTGTCGAACACCAGATCGCCGGGGTTCGTCGCGAGGTCAAGAATGCGCTGGATCAACCGCTCCGGCTTGGGTGTTGTGAACAAGCTGGTGACGGCCACGTTGGGAAATAGTTTCTTCAGCTCATACTTCGCAGCTCTGTTGTGACCGGTAACTTCGACATCAGTCCAGAGCGTTGATGGCGGAAGTCCTTTCATGTCGGCCAAATAGGTTCGACGGATGAGGCGTGTGCCATCCTTGGAAAACCGAAGCTCTCCTGTTTCTAGTTTCTCAGAAATGGTTTCCCGGGACCATCGCCAACCATTCGGAGGGTGCTTTATGGTGTGGCCTTGGGGAGAAACGATGTTGTACTGAAGGCTCGGCCGCAATCCGGGGTTATTGACGGGATTTCCATCGAACCAAGGCCCCCGAGGATCATTGTCCGGGTTCTTGAAATGTTTTCTCTTTGTGGGGTCGTTAAGAAAGTTGGGCCCCCAGTTTACCTGCCTAGAGTAGACTAGGATCGTATTGTGGTCTTGAGAGAACTTTGTGACGTTGTTGTTGCTGTTGTCGGAGTTCCTCCAGATGACCTCTCCCATAAAGTTTCGCCGCCCGAACACCTCGTCCATCACCACCTTGAGGTAATGCCCCTCGTTGTCGTCGATGGTAGCCCAGATCGAACCGTCCTCGCTCAGGAACTCGCGCAGCAACTGCAACCGCGGCACCATCATGGCCAGCCACTTGGCGTGCTCCAGGCTGTCGTCGTAATGCTCGAACGCCGATCCGGTGTTGTAGGGCGGGTCGATGTAGATGCACTTCACCCGCCCCGCATAGAGCGGCAACAGCGCCCGCAGCGCCTCCAGATTGTCGCCCTGCACCAGCAGGTTGTCGCCCCCAGTCCCAGGCGCGGGCCCCGCCGCCGGACCAGATGCCGGCACCGACAGCTCCGCCACCTCCTCCAGCAGCCGATACGGCACCCGGTCCGCCGCCGTCAGGTCCTGATCCCGGGTCAACCACTGCAGAATGGGCATAAACGACTGTCCACCGTTGATTTTCGCCGCACCCTGCCCGCGATCCCGGTCGGCCGCAACCGCCGGTCGGTGCGGCAACGCCCTGTTCATCCGTTTCGAATATTTCGAACATCGTTGTCCGGAAAGGGCCAGGGTGTTACATCCTGTGACACGGCCAAGGGACCCGAACCGGCGCCGTATCGGGAGGGAGCGCGCAACGATGACCATCAACGCCAACATGGCCCAGCCGCTGGGCCACGGCCTGCCCACCGCGCAGGATCGCGCCACGGCCGACCAGCTCAAGCAGATCCTCGCCACCCGCCGCGACGCGGGCGGCGCCCGCCTGCCCTATGTCGACCCCGAGACGCGCCAAACGGCCGAGGTCGTGCTGTCGCCCATGCTGGTCGATCTGCTGGTGGACGTGCTGCGCCACATCAGCCGCGGCGAGGCGGTGACGCTGGTGCCCGTGGGCCAGATGCTGACCACCCAGCAGGCGGCCGACATCCTGAACGTCTCGCGCCCCTATCTGGTGAAACTGCTGGAGCAAGGCGCCCTGCCGTTCGAGACGGTGGGCCGACACCGCCGCATCAAGGCCGACGACCTGTTCCGCTATCAGGCCGAGCGTGACGCGAAGCGGTCGGCCGCGCTGGACGAGCTGTTCGCCTCGGACGCCGACCTGATCTGAGCGCCCGCGCGTGTTCGCCAACCGCTTCACCGTCGTCACCGACGCCTGCGTGCTGGTCCCGCCGCTGACGCGCAACCTGCTGCTGTCGCTGGCCGAGGCGCATCTGTTCCGCGTGCGCTGGTCGGCCCGCATCCTCGATGAGTTCGAGCGCGGCATGATCCGGGATGTCCTGCGGGCCAGCCGCCCCGACCCCGAGGCCGCCGCCCGCAAGGCGCGCGCCGCAATGGAGGCGGCCTTTCCCGAAGCCATGATCGAGGGACACGAGCATTTGGAGCCCGCGCTGCCCGACATGCCTGACGCGGATGACCGCCATGTCGCCGCCGCCGCGCTGCATGCCGGGGCCGCGCAGATCATCACCAACAACCTGCGCGACTTCCCGCCCGAGGTCATGGGCCGGCTCCAGATCGACGTGCGCAGCGCCGACGACTTCATCGCCGACACGCTGGACCTGCCGGCGAACGGCGCCACGGCCCTGCTGACCGTTCGCCGCCTGCGCGCGCGGCTGGTCCGCCCCGAACTGACGCCGGAGGACCTGTTGATCCGGATGGAGCGCAACGGCCTTGGCCAAACGGCCGCCCTCCTGTCGCGGCGGATGGAGTTGTGGTGAGCCGGGTCGGTGGGGCGCCGTAAAGGAAAGGCCCCCTCCGGTCGGGAGAGGGCCTCGCAGGGTGCGGTTGGGGCGCGGTGTCAGGCGGCGCGCCGGGACCGCGTGCCCTCAGCCTCGGCTTCCATGGCGTCGGAGAGGCGCTGGAGGGCGGCGGCCACAGCGTCCATGACGCGCGCGCTCGCCTCGGTGTCGCCGGTGGCGTTGATGCCGTTCGACGCGGCGGCGAGGGTCGCGGCGAGGTTCTCAACGTCCATCGCGAAAAACGAGAGGCGGTCGGGGCAGATGTTCGCTTCGGTCATGGGTGGCGCTCCTGTTGATACCTTTGATACCGAGTGATATTCAGAATATCATTCTCATGGGGGATGTCAATTTGAAATCAAACGATATGCTACCGCTCACGCCACAGCAGATCAGGGCGGCCCGCGCCGCGCTTGGCATGACAGCCCAGCAGGTCGCCGAGAAGGCTCAGGTCGGGGTCGCCACCCTGCGCCGCGCCGAGGGGCCGCGCAGGACCGCGACCGGCCTCAATCGCTCGACGGATGCTGCGATCCGGCGGGCGCTGGAGGAGGCGGGGATCAGGTTCATCGACCCATCCGAGGATCATGAGGGGGGCGTCGTGCTGCGTCGGGGCACGCCCTTGGCCTGAGGCCATCCCGCAGCCTTCGCGCCCGCCAGCGGCCCGGTGTTCATCCCGCGCCGAACCTGAACATTTTTGAACAGGTAACCGCCGTCGCGCCCACCTCGAAGGTGCTACGGGGGCAGGCGCCATCCGGCGCCGCATTTCAGGTTTTTTCAGGTTCTGCGCTCTCTCCCGACACCCATGGCGGTCACGGGTGCGCAGGCGATCACCTCGCAGACCTTAATTTTTCTCAATAGGGCGAACCCCTCCGGGCCGTTACGGCAAGCCACGGGTGGCGCGTTCGTCCCACGCCGAACCTTCGGATTTCTCAATGGGCCGCAGGGTCTGATCCGCTGACCCTTGGGCGGCCCGCGCCTCGCGCAAGATCGCTTCGGCGAGCACCAGCGCCCCGTGAAGTTCGAGCGGCACCACGGCGACCTCGCGCCCCGCTCGCCAGACATGCAGCACCGGGCCGGGGCGCACGGTGACGAGGGTCCGGGGCGTCATGGCGCGCGCCCCGCTGGCACTGAACACGCATGTCTCCCGCCCGCCTTCGGCGGCGGCACGCAGGCCGCGCAACGCCACCCCTCGCCCTCGATGGGCAGCGCGGCGGGTTTCCAGAAGTCGCGCCCAAGGCAGACCCGGCAGGGCGCGAAGGGTAGGCCCTCGGCGTCCAATGGGGGCGCGCCCCTGATCCGGTCCAGAAGGTCGCGAAGATCGTCGGGGGTGACGCCGGCGTCCATCGCAACCTCGGCCAGCGCGGCGGCCTCGGCCTCGGTGCGGATCACCCCATTCGGAGCCGTGCGCAGGGCGGCTCGCTCCTCGAAGAAATCGAACAGGTCGAAGCCTTCGGGGGCAAGCGGGATCGCAACATCAGAGGTCGGGGGCGTGCGACACGTGCGACACGTGCGACATGTGCGACCGGTGCGACATGAGCGGGGGCCTCGGGAACCTGTGTCGCACATGTCGCACGTGTCGCACCGTCACGCGCGGCTGAAGCTGGATTTTTCTCAGCTTCGATTGCGGCCAGCGCCTTCGCGGGATCAAACCACATCGCCGCCCCCGCGCACGATGCGCCAGGCTTCCTTGCGGGGCGTGCCGCGCACCACCGTGCCTTGGGGCAGCGGCACAATCCATCCGTGCTTTTCGAGCAGCGACAGTGCGGCGCGGGCCGCCGGGCTTTCGCGAAGCGCCCGGATGGGCGCCAGCCGCAGCACGTCGCGCACCAGGATTTCCGGTTCCCGCCAGCCTTCCAGCAGCCACCGCCGCAGCTTCTCGGCCCGGTCGATTTCGGCGGATACTGTCGCCGCGTCGGCCAGCCGGGCGGCTTCGGTCAGGTAGAATTGCGCAAGGGCGATGCCGCTTGCCATGTCGGCCGAGGCGACTTCCACCGCGTCGAGGTTGCGCCAGAGGGTCAGCACACCAGCGAGGCGGGCGGCATGTTCGGGAGCCTTCGATGCGTGCGCTGTGACGTGCGCAAGGGCGCCGCCGGGGGCCTGCGCCACCTCGATTGCATCCGCGAAGCCCACCAGCAGCGCGCGGGCGTCAGGCGCCAGCGGCAGGGCGCGGGGCTGCAACTCGCGCGTCTCGGGGTCCATCGGCATATCGGCTTCGAGGATTTCCCCCAGCCGGCCCGAGAAGCCCGACAGCGCCATCGGGTCGGGCCGTGCCTTCGCGTGAAGGCGGGTGCCGATGGTCGAGGCCGGTTCAGCCATCAGGAAACGGGCCGCGAAGCCCGTGCCATCCGCCAGCGGGTCGCCCATGAAGCCCCGGGCCACCACCGGCTGCACCATCAGGTGCACCGCCAGCCGGCGGCCGTAGAGCGTCAGGGCGCCGTCGCCCGCGCGGGTGCGGCGGATGGGGTCGCCCATCCACAGCGAATTGAGCGCGGCCAGCGTCTTTTGCCGGTTGTCCGGGCTCATGGCGTGCCCGCCTAGGAATTGTCCCCCTTCATCCGAGAACAGGCCCAGCGACGATTGCCCGCAGGCAAACAGCTTGGTCAGCCCCTCGAAGGTCGGTTCCGTCACGGTACGGTCGGTCGAGGGGGGCGCCTGGGGTTCCGACCCCAGCGCGTCTAGGTCGGCGCGGGCGGCGGCTTTCTTCTCGCCCTTGCCCTTCTTGGCCTCGGCAAGGATGCGGTCGCGTTCGCCCTTCCAGATCGCGTGTGCGCTCTGCCAGGATTGGAAGGCGTCGCGCTGGACGCGAGCTTGTTCCCTCTCGAAGGTGCGCAGGGCTGCCATCAGCGGGGCGTCGCAGCTCGATTTGCGTTCCCCCGATGCCGCCACCGTCAGCAGGTAGAGCGACAACGGGCGCGCGCCCCCGAGGGTTTCCACATCCGCGAAGCCCTGCACCGCCAGCGATGCCACGGCCAGCGCCGATGCCGCCGGGATTGCCATTGGGGCTTGCGTCGCCCCCTGCACCGCCTCCACCGCCGGGCGCAGCGGCCCGAGTGCGTCAACGGGGTACGCCGCCCCGGGCGGGATTTCCCGCAAGAGCGGCTGGGGTGCCTCAGGAGTAAACCCCTGCTCATCAAAACTGTTGAAAACCTTCATTTCGCCACCTCCGCGACGAGGATGTCATTCCAGTCCTGCCCCTTCGGGGGCTGGGCGATGATCACGGCCCAGCCCAGGGCGTGGGCCCGTTCGGCAAGCGCATGGGCGGCAGCCATTCCAGGGGCGTCATTGTCCGGCGCGATGCACAGCTGGGCAGGCTGGGGCGGCAGGCGCAGCCCGCGCAGGCCCGAGGTTGAAAGCGCGGCCCAGGCGCGCGCCGTGACGTCACCGTGAAGCGCCCACGCGGCAAGCGTGCTTTCGATGCCCTCGCCCACCAGCAGCGGCCCCGGCCCATCAGCAAGCCGCACAGCGCCGCCAGCGACAGCCCCGAGCATGGCCTTGGGCGGGTTCACGGGCGCCTTCCCCAAGCCATCCGGCCGCAGGTAGCTGCGATGCACGGCCGGAAAGCCCGCCCCCTGCACCGCCGCTACCATCGCGGGCCAGCGCCGGGCCGTGGCACCGTGCCAGCACTCGGGGTGGAAGCGCAGCACCGCCGGCAGGCGCTCAAGCGGGATGCCGCGCGCCTTGTACAGATACCGCGCCGCCAGGGTGCCTTCGATGGGCTGGGCTTCTCGCCAGAGCCGGAGCGCCTGGTCGGCCTTGCGTTGAGCTACAGCCAGCCGCTCGGCCTCACGCTGCGCTATCTCGGCCGGATCGGGGGGCGTATAGTCCCCCCGCCCAATGCCCGCCGCGTCGAGAATGTCACCGAAGCTGCACCGCATCTTGAAGCAATGCAGCACCAGCTTTCCGCCGTCGCCGTCCGTGACGGACAAGGCCGCTTGGTCGCGCCGCCGTTCCGGCTGGCAGACCGGGCACGGGGCGTTACCCGAGCGGCCACTCCAGCGCCCTCCGAGCATCTCGGCCAGGGTCCTTGCGTCCGTCATCCCGCACCCCCTTTCACCAAGGAGACGGTGTGCGAACTATGGTCGCGAAGCTGGCGCCTCGCGTGATCATGCACTATATCTTGGGGGTGCCCGGCTTCCGCATCGCACACCTTACCAGCCCCGGTCGCGCCCGCCAGCGCGCCGGGGTTTTCCATGTGGGACATGAGATCACGCGCGCGTCTGGCGGGAGTCGATCCAGGCGGTCACGTCCGAGCGGCGCCACCCGACAGCCCGCACCCCGAGGCGAATCGGGACGGGGAAGTTGCCGGCGGCCATGAGCGAGTAAATTGTGGAACGCGACAGGCCCGTCGCGGCCTCCACGGCGGGGCGGCGCAGGATCACGTCGAGGTTCGAAATTGGCGCAGCTTGGGGGGCGGCCTCAAGGGCCTGATTGGGCTTGGACATTCGAGTCCTCCATGCGCGCGTGGCCAATTTTCCATTGCGCACGCGCCTTCCTTGGAAACATATGGAGGGCAGGGGCTATCAGGTCCTGCTCTACCGCCGGCCTGCCCGATGCTGCGTCAACAGCATGTAGTGGGCGGGCCGGCACCCACCGCAGCTTCCGGTAGCAGCGGGCGGGTTCCATAAGGCCACCACCTCATGCCGGGGAAAAGCCACAAAACCGGCCGCCCCGGAACATTTTGCGCTTGACTAGCCTTCGACGCATCGCGCCGGAAGGTCAGGCGCCGCCTGCACCACTGCGAAGCGGCACCACATCGGCCCCAGTCTCCTCACCGCGAAGGAATGCGGCCCACTGCGCCATCATCGCGCGACGCCGTTCCAGCATGTCGGCGCGCTGATAGCTTCGCTCGACGGCTCCCGCGACAACGTGGGCGAGTTGCATCTCGGACATGTCGCGGTCGTGGCCACACTCAGCGGCCCACTGGCGAAAGGTTGAACGCAGCCCGTGCGGCACCGCTGGGCGCCCGGATCTGGGATCACGCCACCCCGCCTTGCCTTCGGAAGTGCCGCCAGCAATGTCGCAGGCGGCCTTGTCGGCGTGCATCCGCCGCATGACGGCGCTGAGGCTCATGTCGCTCAGCGCGCCCCCACGGGGGGCGGCGAACACATAGGGTGAGCCCTCCACACGTTGCAGCCCGTTGAGCAGCGCCATGGCCTCAGCGGTCAGCGGCACCCGATATTCCCTGTTTCCCTTCTGCATCCGCACAGCGGGCACGGTCCACAGTGCCCGGTCCAGGTCGAGTTCGTCCCAAACCATCCCGCGAACCTCGCCGCTCCGGGCGCCGGTCAAAGCCACGAGTTGCAGCGCCCGCGCGGCAATGCCCTCACGCTTGGCGAGGTCCACCCACCAGCGAGCCACGTCCGCCAGCGCCAGCGCAGGGTGATTGCCTGACTTCGCCACCTTGCTAGGCTTAGGCAGAAGCTCCTTGAGATTGCCCGCCCAGCGCGCCGGGTTGTCGCCCGTCCGATGTCCCTGCACCGTCGCCCAGGCCAGCACGCTCTCGATCCGGCCGCGAAGTCGGCTGGCGGTTTCCGTCTTGCTCGCCCAGATCGGCGCAAGAACACGCTGCACGTCTGACACGGCGATGGCGGCAACCTGCATGTCGCCCAGCACCGGGTTGGCGTAGGTGTCGAGGGTCGCGCGCCATTGCTTGCGGTGTTTGTCGCTGCGGAACTCGGCCAGCTTGGCGGCAAGGTATCGGTCAACGGCGGTCGAGAAGGTGAGGGCCTCGCGGGTCTGGCGCTTGGCGGCCAGCGGGTCGCCGCCCCTATACGCAGCCCGCTTGTTCTCGGCGGCGGCCTCACGCGCTTCGGACAGCGTGACCGTGGGGAACCCTCCAAGGCCGATCTCACGCCGCTTGCCGTGAATAGTCAGCCTCTGAATCCAGAAGCGCCCGCCCGAGGGATCGACGCGAAGCAGTAGGCCCGTGCCGCCCCCGTCATGATACTTCCCCGGCCCGAGGCTCTTGACCATCGTGGCAGTCAGGCGGGGCCTGCGCCCGGCCCCATACGCACCACCGCGCCCTTCCCCCTTATCCGTTCCCATATTCTTTCCCCCGAAACTTCCCCCTTTTGGGGCTGGCTCTATGGGGAATGTAGAGGAACCCACCGGAACCAGGAAGCCAAGAAACGCCTGTGCTTGCTTGACCTTTTTAGACACCTCCGGAGCTCCTGAGAATCCATGATGGCTGCCACCTCCTCCGCCACTATAGCCCAGGAAGAAGATCCTCAAGCTACTGTTTATATTAAAAAAATCAGGACCTCTTGAGCATGATCTTTGCCCCACACCGATTATTGCTATACATTTAGCTTTACATTTCATCTTACACATGACTAGTTCATCTTAGCGTATGCAAGGCCACGTCCGTTCGCTGACGGCCTGCGCCACGGTGAGAGTGCGTCCACATGATCAAACTGCGCAGCAATACCTTCCAGCTTTACCGGCGTGTGCCGAGGCGCTACGCAACGATCGAGCCACGGCAGTTCGTGTGGGTCAGCCTGCACACGGACTCGCCCTCCATCGCACAGACCAAGGCCGACGCCAGCTGGGCGCAGATGATCGAGGCGTGGGAGGCCAAGCTTGCCGGGGACACCAGCGATGCCGATGGCCGCTTTGCCGCCGCACGCGAGCTGGCCGCCACGCGCGGATTCCGCTACCTAAAGGCGGTGGATGTGGCCCACCTGCCCACCGAGGAGCTGCTTGACCGAGTGGAGAATGTCTCGGTCCGCCAGAGCGAGCCGGATCCGATCGAGGCGCGGGCCTTTCTCGGTGGAGCACAAGAGCCACCGATCACGGTCAGCCGGGCGCTCGAACTCTACTGGACGCTGGCGGCCGACAAAACCCATGGCAAAAGTCCCGACCAGATGCGCCGCTGGCGCAATCCCCACGAAAAGGCGGTGCGCAACTTCATCGCGATCGTTGGCGACAAGGCACTCGCCGAGATCACCGGCGACGACATGCTTGACTTTCGCCAGTGGTGGGTAGAACGGGTCGTGGCAGAAGGCCTGACCGCCAACAGCGCTAACAAGGACCTCATCCACCTCGGAAAAATCCTGAAGACGGTCAATAAGATGAAGCGGCTCAGCCTCGTTTTGCCGCTGTCCGACCTGTCGCTGAAAGAGGGCGAAGGCAAGATACGGCCACCCTTCTCCGATACGTGGATCCGCGACAGGCTCCTCGCAGAGGGCGCTCTCGCCGGGCTCAACGCCGAAGCCCGCTGCATCCTTCTGGCAATGATCAACACAGGTGGCCGACCGGGCGAGATCGCCAACCTGAAACCGAAGCGCATCTTGCTCGATGTCGACATACCGCACATTGTCATCGAACCCGACGACCGGCAGGTGAAGACAAAGCACTCCCGGCGGGTCATCCCTCTCACCGGAGTCAGCCTTGAGGCCATTCGCACCTTCCCCGATGGCTTCCCCCGCTACCATGACAACCCCTCGCTGTCGGCCACGGTGAACAAGTTCCTGCGCCAGAACGGCCTCATGGAGACCGAGCATCACGTTCTCTACAGCCTGCGACACAGCTTCGAGGATCGGATGCTGGCAGCCGGCGTGGATGATCGGATCCGTCGCGACATCCTCGGACACAGCCTGACCCGGGAGCGCTACGGGGCCGGTGCCTCGCTGGAGCAGGCGCACAGGACACTTCAGGCCTTCGCCCTGTGAAGCGCGACCAGCCTCCGCGCCCGCTCGATGGCGTCACCGGTCGTCTCGGCGGCCTGGATTTCCGCCTCCAGGCGCTCGAAGATGGGCAGATAGACGGGGTCCAGATGAACCAGCTGGGCCACCTTCCTCTGGGCGTCCTGCAATCTCTTGAGCTGTGATGACGGCATCGGTGGGGTCCTGGCTTGTGGCAACAGAGGCGTATAGCGGCGGCGCCATAGCATTGCCGCGGAATCTGCGATTTTTTTCCGCCATCCTTCGGCGACGTGCAGCGGTCCAGATCGTCTTGCCAAGCTGGTCCCGGCATCGCTGCCCGGCTTCCCCAATGCGCCCACCAACGCCTCGCTCCGAAAACGCAGGGGGCACAGATCACCGCGCTGTCCCCTGCGATATCCCGATCATGCCGTCGCTATAAGCACTTATGACGCACGCACTGACGCGCTGCTGACAAGGAGTGCTACAACCATGTCGACCACCAGACCCGGCCGCCCCTACGCCGACACCCGGCTGGCGCAGTTCCTCGAGCTGCGGATCCTGCAGCTTAAGCCCAAGAAGACGCAGGCGGAGATCGCCGCCGAGGCCGGCCTGCGCTCGATCAACTTCCTGACCATGCTGAAGCAGGGCAGCTCCAAGGTGCCGCTCGACCGCGTCCCCGCCCTGGCCAAGGCGCTGGAGGTCGATCCGAAACACATGTTCAAGCTCGCCCTGGAGCAGGAACTGGGCGGCACCTCGGCGCAGACCGTCGAGGACATCTTCGGCACCATCGTCACGCGCAACGAGGTCGCCTGGCTGGAGGCCATCCGCGAGGCCAGCGACCACAGCGACCCCACGCTGACCAGCCGGGTCAAGGCAACCCTGCGCGGGATCTTCGGTCGATGAGCCGGCACACGCATCGGTTCACCGAGCACCGCGACCGCCCGACCTGCTACTGCGGCGCGCTCACCGATAACGAGCGGCGCTGGATCGAGTTCTTGCGCGACATCTCTGGCGATGGTGATCCGCCGGTGACGTTGCGCCGGGTGCAGCTGCTTCGGAGGGCGATCTGGGGGAACAGGGGGCGTCGACTGGCGCGCTGAGGAGGACAAGGCACGGCAGGCTGATCGTAACGGCCTGCCGGCACAGCGCAGGCCGAAGAGCGTGACGGAACCGGCGATGGCGTGCGCAACTGGCGATCGGGACGGCAGCATGACCTCGGACCAGAACGTCGATGGACAATCACGCGAGTTGGTTGACACTTTGCCGACCAGGTTGACGCATGGTAAACATTCTGGTTACGGAATGTAATGAAATCGCGCGACACGCTCCGGCGTCAACGAGGCGCACAGAACTCCGAAACACCTGCCCAGCACGGGGGTTCCAGCTGTAACTACGGTTCCGAACGGGTAATGCACGCCAGGATCGGGCTCCAGAAGCCACGTCACGATGATCGCCGCCGTAGGATTTCTACGTTCCGGTCGGCGTGGCAGTCCTAGGCTCAGGACTCATAGCCAGAAGATGACGGTTGCGGCGAGGGCGATGGCGGAGAGGAAGACCTTGGGGCATCGGTCGTAGCGTGTGGCGATGCGGCGCCAGTCCTTGAGCCTGCCGAACATGATT
>NZ_NHSD01000283.1 GCF_016653255.1 Rhodobaculum claviforme | reverse complement strand
ATCCGCCGCTGGGCGGCCGATGCGCGGGGCCGGGGTGATGGTGGCCAACCATGTCTCGTGGCTGGACATCTTCGTGCTGAACGCAGCGGGTCCGGTGGCGTTCGTGTCCAAGTCCGAGGTCGCGGCCTGGCCCGGCATCGGCTGGCTGGCGCGCGCCACCGGCACCGTGTTCATCACCCGCAGCGTGCGAGACGCGGCCGCCCAGCGGCGGATGATCGCAGAGCGGCTGCGCGGTGGCGACCGGCTGGTGATCTTTCCCGAGGGTACCAGCACCGACGGCCAGCAGGTGCTGCCGTTCAAGCCCACCTTGCTGGCCGCGCTGTTCGATGCGGAGGCGGGTGGCGGCGGGGCCGCGCAGGTGCAGCCCGTCAGCCTGCGCTACATCGCGCCCCAGGGGCGGGACGCGCGGTTCTATGGCTGGTGGGGCGACATGGCGTTCGGCGGGCACCTGCTGGCGGTTCTGGCCGCCCCCCGTCAGGGCGCGGTCGCGCTGACCTTCCACCCGACGCTGCGGGTCGGCGCGTTCGCCGACCGCAAGGCACTGGCGGCGGCCTGCACCGCGCAGGTGCGCACCGCCGCCTGAGGATCAGTCGCGGAGCAGCTCGTTGATCGAGGTCTTGGCCCGCGTGCCCGCGTCCACGCGCTTGACGATCACCGCGCAGTACAGGTGCACCCCCCCGGTGGACGGCAGCGAGCCCGCGACCACGACCGACCCCGCCGGAACCTCGCCATAGCTGACCGCCCCGGTCGCGCGGTCCACGATTTTGGTGGACTGGCCCAGGAACACGCCCATGCCCAGCACCGAGCCCTCGCGCACGATCACCCCCTCGACCACCTCCGAGCGGGCGCCGATGAAGCAGTTGTCCTCGATGATGGTGGGTCCGGCCTGCATCGGCTCCAGCACGCCGCCGATGCCGACGCCGCCCGACAGGTGCACGTTGCGCCCGATCTGCGCGCACGACCCCACGGTGGCCCAGGTGTCGACCATGGTCCCCTCGCCGACATGGGCGCCCAGGTTGACGAAGGACGGCATCAGCACCGCGCCCGGCGCGATATAGGCCGACCGACGCACGACGCAGTTGGGCACCGCGCGGAAGCCGGCCTTGCGCCAGTCCTCGGGGCCCCAGTCCTTGAACTTCGAATCGACCTTGTCCCACCAGCCGCCACCCTGCGGGCCACCCGATTGCGGGCCCATGTCCTTCAGCCGGAAGCCCAGAAGCACCGCCTTCTTGGCCCACTGGTTGACGTGCCAGGTGCCGTCGGTGCCGCGCTCGGCCACGCGCAGCTTGCCGGTGTCCAGTGCGTCGAGCGTGGTCTCGATGGCGTCGCGGGTGCGCCCGGTGGTCGCGGGGGTGATGTCGGCGCGGCCCTCCCAGGCGGCCTCGATGGCGGTTTCAAGGTCGGCAAGCGGCATCGGGTCGGTCATGATCGGGTCGGTCATGGGGGCGCTCCTGCGGGGCGGTCATCTGGTATTAGGGAGGCCAACGCTATAGACGCGGGACAGATGCTGCGCAATGCGTGCGCCCGACCGGGCCGCGCGCCGGGGAGGGACGATTGAACGACACCACCAGACACGCCGCGCGCGGCCACCCGCTGCGCGATTCCCCCGAGGATGTGGAGGTCACGCGCCACACGCCCGACACCCCGCAGACCCGCTCGCCGGCCTACAGGCTGGCGTTCGCGGATCAGGATTTCCTGACCCGGCGGGAACTGCGCCCGGTGCGGTTGCAACTGGAGTTGCTGAAGACCGAGCTGGAATTCGACGCGCAGGGCATCCGGTCGACCATGGTGATGTTCGGTGGTGCGCGCATCCCCGCGCCGGACGCCGCCGCCACGGCGCCGCCCGGGCTGGCGGCGCTGTCCCATTACTACGAGGAAGCGCGCCGCTTCGCGCGCATCGTGACCGAACGCAGCCTGGCGGCGGGCGGGCAGGAAAACGTCATCGTCACCGGCGGTGGCCCCGGCGTGATGGAGGCTGGCAACCTGGGCGCGGCCGAGGCGGGCGGCCGGTCGGTGGGTCTGAACATCGTGCTGCCGCATGAACAGGCGCCCAACGCCCATGTCACGCCGGAGCTGTCGTTCAACTTCCACTACTTCGCGATCCGCAAGATGCATTTCCTGATGCGGGCCTCGGCGGTGGTGGTGTTCCCCGGCGGGTTCGGCACGCTGGACGAGATGTTCGAGTCGCTGACGCTGATCCAGACGCAGCGGATGCGCCCGGTGCCGTTCGTGCTGTTCGGCGAGGCGTTCTGGCGCCGCATCGTGAACTGGGACGCGCTGGTGGAGGCCGGGACGATCGCGGCCGAGGACCTTGCGCTGTTTCGCTTCGTGGAGACCGCGGAGGCCGCGGTGGAGGCGATCGAGACCTGGCCGGGCGGCTGAGGGGCCGCTGCGCCGAACGTCAGACGCCGCGGCCCCCCGGTGGGGACCGCGGCGCGGGGCCGGGCACGGGGCCCGGTCACCCGGGGGCGGGGGATCAGTCGCGCAGATCCTCGACGATGCCCGCCTCGACCGCGAGGTCGTATTCCTCTTCCGAGATCTCCCCGTCACCGTCGGCGTCGATGGCGGCAAAGGTCTCCGGCATCGCGTCGGGCGCGGCCTCGGCGAACTCCTCCTGGGTCCAGGGGAAGTCGGGCAGCTCGCTGGTCTCGGCCTGGGCCAGGGCGGCGGTGCCGGTCAGCGCGAGGGCGGCGAGGGCGGTTGCAGCGGTCTTGAACATGGGTGCCTCCTTCTTGGCGTTTGCGGCCGTCGATCGGCCGGTCGGTCAGTGTGTGCGCACACCGACCCAACCCGCACGGGGGGCAGCGGTTCCCGTCCCGCGCTGTGCCTCCGGGGCGGAACCGGCAGGATTTCGCCAGTGATGCGAGGGGTTTGGGCGGGTCCTTGCCGATGGTGAGGGGTCAGTCCCCGCCCGGTGTCAGCAGCGGACGCAACAGTGCGACCGGATGCGCGCGCAGCGACATCCGCAGGGTGGCGTAATCGGCCACGACCTGTTCGCCCAGGGTCATGGGCGGCAGGGTGACGGCGGCCTCGGTGGTGCCTTCGCCGTCGATGTCGCGGGCAAACAGCGGCAGCGGCGCGGGGCCGGACAGCGCCCGGGCCGCCCACAGCGCATCGCGCCGCGTCACTCCGAGGCTGGCAAAGGCGTCGGCCTCGGCCAGCCGGGCGATCATCGCGGGCGCCAGCCCCGCGCGGCGCCACAGATCTTCCACGCTGCGATAGCCGTTGCCGCGCGCGGCCGCAATCCAGCCGGCCTCGTCCTGGGGCAGGCCGCGGATCTGGCGGAACCCCAGCCGCAGCGCCAGCCCGCCGCGGCCGTCGGCCTCCATCACGTTGTCCCAGTAGCTGGCGTTGACGCAGACCGGGCGAACCTCCACCCCATGCTCGCGGGCGTCGCGGATGATCTGGGCCGGCGCGTAGAAGCCCATCGGCTGGGAGTTCAGCAGCGCGCAGGCAAAGATGCCGGGGTGGTGGCGCTTGACCCAGGCCGAGGCGTAGACCAGCAGCGCGAACGACGCCGCGTGGCTTTCGGGAAAGCCGTAGCTGCCGAAGCCCTCGATCTGGGCAAAGCAGCGCTCGGCGAACTCGGGCGGGTAGCCGTTGGCCGCCATCCCCGCGAGGAACCGCGCGCGCATCTCCGAGATGTTGCCCAGGCGGCGGAAGGTCGCGAGCGCGCGGCGCAGCCGGTCGGCCTCCTCCGGGGAAAAGCCCGCGCCGATGATGGCGATCTGCATGGCCTGTTCCTGGAACAAGGGCACGCCCAGCGTCTTGCCCAGCACCGCGCCCAGCGCGTCGGAGGGGAAGGTGACGACCTCCTCGCCCGACCGGCGGCGCAGATAGGGGTGGACCATGTCGCCCTGGATGGGCCCCGGGCGCACGATGGCGACCTGGATCACGAGGTCATAAAAGGTGCGCGGGCGCATCCGGGGCAGGAAGTTCATCTGCGCCCTGCTTTCGACCTGGAACACACCCAGGCTGTCCGCGCGGCCCAGCATGGCATAGGTGGCGGGGTCCTCGGGCGGCAGGGTCGCCAGGGTGAAGTCCTGGCGGTGGTGGTCGCGGATGAGCTGAAACGCCCGGCGCAGGCACGACAGCATCCCCAGCGCCAGGATATCGATCTTGAGGATGCCCAGCGTGTCGAGGTCGTCCTTGTCCCAGGGGATGACGGTGCGCCCCTCCATCGTGGCGTTTTCGACGGGCGCGAGTTCGTCAAGCCGCCCTTCGGTGATGACAAAGCCGCCGACATGCTGCGACAGGTGGCGGGGGAAGCCCTGGATCTCGGCGATCAGGGCCATCGTGCGCGACAGGCGGGGGTCGTCCGGGTCAAGTCCGATCTCGCGCAGGCGCGCGTCCTCGGTGCCCTTGAGCGAGCCGAAGCCCCAGATCTGGGACGACATCGCCGCGAGCGTGTCCTCGGACAGGCCCATGGCGCGGCCGACCTCGCGCACCGCGCGCTTGCCGCGATAGTGGATGACGGTGGCGCACAGGCCCGCGCGGTGGCGGCCGTATTTCTCGTAGATGTGCTGGATCACCTCCTCGCGGCGCTCGTGCTCGAAATCGACGTCGATGTCGGGGGGCTCGTCACGCGCCTCGGACACGAAGCGTTCGAACACCATGGTGCCGATCTCGGGCGAGACCTCGGTGATGCCGAGGGAATAGCAGACCACCGAGTTGGCGGCCGAGCCGCGCCCCTGGCATAGGATGCCGCGGGAGCGGGCGAAATCGACGATGTCGTGGACGGTGAGGAAATAGGGGGCGTAGGAGAGGCGGGCGATGAGGGTAAGCTCGTGCTCCATCATGCCGCGGACCCGCTCGGGGGCGCCTGCGGGGTAGCGGCGCGCGAGGCCCGCGCCTGCGAGGCGGCGCAGGCGGGTGTCGGGATCCTCGCCGCCGGTGACCTCGGAGGGGTAGTCGTAGCGCAGGTCGTCGAGCGAGAAGGCGCAGCGCGCGGCGATGTCGCCCGCGCGGTCCACCGCCGTCGCGTGGCGGGCGAAAAGGCGGCGCATCTCGGCCTCGGAGCGCAGGCGGCATTCGGCGTTGGCAAGCGCCGCGCGGCCCAGCGCATCGACGCGGGTGCCCAGCCGGATCGCGGTCAGCACGTCCGCCAGCCGACGCCGGTGGCCCGCGTGCATGCGCGGGCGGGCGGTGGCGACGGTGGGGATGTCAAGGCGCGCGGCCAGCCCCGCCCAGATGTCGAACCGCGCCCCGTCGGCGCCGTCGTATTCGGGCGCCATCGCGAGCGCCACCGACCCGGGGAAGCGGCGCGACAGCCGTTGCGCCCGTGATGCCCATGCGCCCGCGCCGCCATCGGCCGTTGGCGTTCGTGGTGGGGTCAGCAGCAGCTCCAGCCCCGCGCCCCGGTCCAGAAGGTCCTCCAGGGTCAGATCGCAGCCCCCCCTGGTCGTGCGCAGGCGCCCCGCCGACAGCATCCGGCACAGCCCCGCCCAGGCGGCGCGGTCGCGGGGCAGGGCGACCGCCTCCAGCCCGTCGCGGGTCACCAGCCGGGCGCCGGGGATCACGCGGGGGGGCGTGCCGCCCGAACGTGCGATCCCGCGCGCCGCGGCATGGGCGCGCACCACGCCCGCGACCGAGTTCGCATCCGCCACCGCCAGCGCAGGCAGGCCCAGTTCGCAGGCACGCTGGACGTATTCCTCGGGGTGGGAGGCCCCGGTGAGGAAGGTGAAGTTGGTGGTGATGCAGAGTTCGGAAAACGGCATTTCGTTCTTCATTTGTTCACCCCCGACTCTGGGCGTGGGAACGCCGGAGTCAAGCATGAGCCGCGTCGCAGGGCGGCACGCGGCGCTGGCGCGGTGGGGCGTTGTGGGGTATCGTTCGCCACAGACCCGGACAACGGGCGACAGGCAACGCGACGATATCAGAGGCAGAGCAGCCCATGACAGAAATGGTTCACGGCGCAGCCCCCCTGCGGGCTGGCGAGGCGATTCTGCCGCGGTGGTGGCGCACGGTGGATCGCTGGACGATCTCGTGCGTGCTGATGCTGTTCGGGGTGGGGTTGCTGCTGTGCCTTGCGGCGTCGCCGCCGCTGGCGGCGCGCAACGGGCTGCCGCCGTTCTACTATGTGGAGCGGCAGGCGGTGTTCGGGGCGCTGGGGCTGGCGGCGATGTTCCTGACCTCGATGCTGTCGCCGGGCACGCTGCGGCGGCTCGGGGTGCTGGGGTTCGTGGGCGGGCTGGTGGCGCTGTTCCTGCTGCCGGTGCTGGGCACGGATTTCGGCAAGGGGGCGGTGCGGTGGTTCTCGCTCGGGTTTGCCAGCGTGCAGCCGTCGGAGTTCCTGAAACCCGCCTTCGTGGTGCTGGTGGCGTGGCTGCTGGCGGCCGCGCGCACGCCCAACGGGCCGCCGGGGACGCTGATCTCGCTCGGGTTCACGGTGCTGGTGGTGGGGCTGCTGGCGATCCAGCCGGATTTCGGCCAGGCGGCGCTGATCCTGTTCACCTGGGGGGTGATGTATTTCGTGGCCGGTGCCCCGGTGGTGCTGATGCTGGGGCTTGGGGGCGCCGCGCTGGGTGCAGGCGTGGTGGCCTACAACTCCTCGGCGCATTTTGCCCGGCGGATCGACGGGTTCCTGGCGCCGGAACTGGACCCGCGCACGCAGCTCTATTTCGCCGCCAACGCCATCAAGGAGGGCGGCTTCTGGGGCGTCGGCGTGGGCGAGGGGCAGGTCAAGCGGTCCCTGCCGGACGCGCACACCGACTTCATCATCGCGGTGGCGGCCGAGGAATACGGGCTGGTGATGGTGATGTTCGTGCTGGCGCTGTTCGCCACCATCACCCTGCGCGCGCTGGCCCGCCTGATGCGCGAGCGCGACGCATTCATCCGGCTGGCGGGCACGGGTCTGGTGTGCATGTTCGCGGTGCAGGCGCTGATCAACGTGGGCGTGTCGGTGCGGCTGCTGCCGGCCAAGGGGATGACGCTGCCGTTCGTCTCCTACGGCGGCTCGTCGCTGCTGGCGACGGGGATCGCGATGGGGATGATCCTGGCGCTGACGCGCACGCGGCCGCAGGGCGGGATCGGCGACATCCTGCTGCGGCGGACGTGATGGCGGGGCGGCGCGCGACGCTGGCCGCCGGGGGCACCGGCGGGCACATGTTCCCCGCACAGGCGCTGGCGGAGGCGCTGATCGCACGCGGCTGGGCGGTGACGCTGTCCACCGACGCGCGCGGCGCGCGCTATGCCGGGGGCTTTCCCGTCGCTGTACGGATCGAGGAGGTGAGTGCCGCGACATTCGCCCGCGGCGGGGTGCTGGCGCGCGCGCTGGTGCCGCTGCGGCTGGCGGCCGGGGTGGCGGCGGCGGTCGTGGCGATGCTGCGCACGCGTCCGGCGGTGGTGGTGGGCTTCGGTGGCTACCCCTCGATCCCGGCGCTGCTGGCGGCGTGGCTGCTGCGGGTGCCGCGGATCATCCATGAACAGAACGGCGTGCCCGGCACGGTGAACCGGGTGCTGGCGGGGCGGGTGCAGGCGGTGGCCTGCGGCACATGGCCCACCGACTTGCCCGAAGGGGTGGCCGCGCAGCATACCGGCAATCCTGTGCGGGCCTCCGTGCTGGCGCGCGCGGGGGCGCCCTATATCGCGCCGGGGGACCATCCGCTCAGCCTGCTGGTGATCGGCGGCAGCCAGGGCGCGCGCATCCTGTCGGACGTGGTGCCCGCCGCGCTGGCGGCGCTGCCCGCCCCCCTGCGCGCGCGCCTGCGCGTGGCCCAGCAGGCCCGGGCCGAGGATATCGACCGCGTCCGCGCCGCCCACGCCGCCGCCGGCATCGACGCCGAGGTCGCGCCCTTCTTCGACGACATCCCCGCCCGGCTGGCCGAGGCGCAGCTGGTGATCAGCCGCGCAGGCGCCTCGTCCATCGCCGACATCACGGTGATCGGGCGCCCGGCCGTGCTGATCCCCTTTGCCGCCGCCGCCGCCGATCACCAGACCGCCAACGCCCGCGCCATCGCCGCCACCGGCGCGGCCGAGGTGGTGGCGGAGGCCGATCTGTCCCCCGAATCGCTGGCCCGCCTGCTGGACAATCTGCTAAGCGCGCCGCAACCCGCCGCCACCATGGCCGCCGCCGCGCTGGCCGCCGGGCGGCCCGACGCCACCGACCGGCTGATCGCCCTGATCGACACCCTCACCCCCGAACCGGAGGGCCGCCCATGAGCCCCGCCACCAAGATGCCGCGTGACATCGGCCCCATCCATTTCGTCGGTATCGGCGGCATCGGCATGTCCGGCATCGCCGAGGTGCTCCTGAACCTCGGCTACCGGGTGCAGGGCTCGGATCTGCGCGAAACCCCGATCACGCGGCGGCTGCGCAATCTGGGCGCCGAGGTGCACCTCGGCCAGCGCGGCGACAATCTGGGGCTGGCGGAGGTGGTCGTCACCTCCTCGGCCATCCGCGCCGACAACCCGGAGGTGGTGGCGGCGCGCGCCCGCGGCCTGCCGGTCGTGCGCCGGGCCGAGATGCTGGCGGAGCTGATGCGCCTGCGCTTCAACGTCGCCATCGGCGGCACCCATGGAAAGACCACCACCACCACCATGGTCGCCACGCTGCTCGACGCGGGCGGCCTCGATCCCACGGTGATCAATGGCGGCGTGATCCACGCCTATGGCTCCAACGCCCGCGCGGGCACCGGCGAGTGGATGGTGGTGGAGGCCGACGAGAGCGACGGCTCCTTCAACCGCCTGCCCGCCACCATCGCCATCGTCACCAACATCGACCCCGAGCACATGGAGCACTGGGGCAGTTTCGAGGCCCTGCGCGAGGGGTTCTACAACTTTGCCTCGGGCATCCCGTTCTACGGGCTGGCGGTGCTGTGCACCGACCACCCGGAGGTGCAGATGCTGGCGGGGCGGCTGACGGATCGCCGCGTGGTGACCTTCGGCTTCAACGCCCAGGCCGATGTGCGGGCGGAAAACCTGCGCTATGACGCGGGTCAGGCGTGTTTCGACATCGTGCTGCGCGCGGACGGGCGCCGGATCGACGGCTGCCGCCTGCCGATGCCGGGGGACCACAACGTCTCCAACGCGCTGGCGGCGGTGGCGGTGGCGCGGCACCTGGGGATGACGGGGGCCGAGATCCGCGACGCGCTGGCCGGCTTCAAGGGCGTCAACCGCCGCTTCACCCGCGTGGGTGAGGTCGGCGGCGTCACCATCATCGACGACTACGGCCATCACCCGGTGGAGATCGCGGCGGTGCTGCGCGCCGCGCGCCAGGCCCAGGGCGGTGCGGGCCGCGTGATCGCGGTGCACCAGCCGCACCGCTACAGCCGGCTGTCGTCGCTGTTCGACGATTTCTGCACCTGCTTCAACGAGGCCGACGTGGTCGCCATCTCCGACGTCTATGCCGCCGGCGAGGACCCGATCGAGGGCGCCAGCCGCGACACGCTGGTCGCGGGGCTGCGCCGACACGGCCATCGCGCCGTGCATGCGCTGGCAGGCGAGGACGACCTTGCCCCTCTGTTGCGCGAAATCGCCCGGCCGGGCGACATGGTGGTCTGTCTGGGCGCGGGCACGATCTCGGGCTGGGCCTGGCGGTTGCCGGGGCAACTGTCCGGTGCGGACCGGACCGGCCGGGAGGCGGGGTGAGCCCGCTTGCGCTTGCGGCGCTGTGGCTGGTCGTGGCTGCGGTGGCGGTGCCCGCCGTCGGCGCCAGCGGGCCGGTGCGGGCTGTCCTGATCGCCGCAGGCGTGCCGCTTCTGGGCTGGCTGACATGGGCGCACGGACCGATGACCGGGCTGCTGGCGCTGGGTGCGGGGGTGGCCATGCTGCGCTGGCCACCGGCCGAGATCGTCGCATGGCTGCGGCGTGACCGGGACCCGAGCGAGCGCTGAGCGGTCTCCGGAGCAGCTGGCGCATGGCCAGCCCCGCCTTGCGGCGGCCCCCCATCGATCCCGGCTCCATCGATCCGGGCCCGCCCACATCCCGCCGAGACCCCATCGACCCCGCCCGATCGGCGCGGCTCCCGGTCTGACCAGGTGGGACCCCGGCTGTCGGGTTGGCCCCGGGTCCGCGTCGGCGGACCAAGGCGCCCTTTCCGCGTCGGCGGCGGGGTGCCCTGTCCGCGCCCTCCGCCCCTCAGAACCCCAGAGCGGCGCCGTCGGCGCGGGGGTCGGCGGCGACCTCGATCAGACCGCCCGGGTGCAGCGACACCGCGCCGGCATGGCCCGCCAGATCGCTGTGCGGGGCGATCATCTCCACCTCGTGGCCGGCGGCCTTGAGGGCCGCCACCAGCGCGGGATCGAAGCGGTCCTCCAGCTTCAGGCTGGTGGTCGCATCGCCCCAGGTCTTGCCGAGCAGCCAGCGCGGGGCGTTCACGGCGGCCTGAAGGTCCTGTCCGAACATCGCGTGGCGGCTGAAGACCGCGGCCTGGGTCTGGGGCTGCCCCTCGCCGCCCATGGTGCCATAGGCGAGCACGCGCCCGTCCTCCAGATGCGCCAGCGCGGGGTTGAGGGTGTGGAACGGCCGCGCCCCCGGGCGCAGCTGGTTGGGCCCGGCCGCCAGCGAGAACCCCGCGCCGCGGTTCTGGAATAACACGCCGGTGTCGGGGCACACCAGCCCTGACCCGAACTCCCAGAACACCGACTGGATGAAGCTGACGACGCAGCCCTGGTCGTCCGCCGCACCCATCCAGATGGTGTCGCCGGGCTTGGCGACCTCGGGCCAGGGGCGGGCGCGGGCGGGATCGATGCGGGCCGCCAGCCGGTCCAGCGCGCCGCCCTCCAGCCAGTCCTGCGCGGGGATGGCCATGTGGTCGGGGTCGCCCAGTTCCGCGTTGCGGCGCAGGAAGGCCAGTTTCGTGGCCTCGATCAGGCCATGGACATGGGCGAACCCCTCGGGCCTGTCCACGCCCAGCCGATCGAACAGCGCGAGGATCATCAGCGAGCTGACGCCCTGCGTCGGCGGCTGGCTGTTGAACAGGCGACCCGCGCGCAGCGGCACCGTCAGCGGCGGCCCTTCGGTCGCGGCGAAGCGGTGCAGGTCGTCGGCGCGCAGCGGGCTGCCGGCGGCCTCCAGGAACCGTGCGTGGGTGGCCGCGATGTCGCCCTCGTAGTAGTCCCGCAGCCCCGCGCGGCCCAGATGCTCCAGCGTGGCGCCCAAGCCGCCCTGGCGCAGGCGGTGGCCCGGTGCCGGGGGCGCGCCGTCCACAAGGAACGCGTCCGCGAAACCCGGCACGTCGCGCAGGCCGTCAAGCTTCTCGGCGGTGGTGCGCGACTGGTTCTCCGTCACTGCCACCCCGTCGCGCGCCAGCGCCACGGCGGGCGCCAGCAGATCGGCCAGCGCCAGCCGATGCCCGCGCGGACACAGCGCCAGGGCTGCGCGCCAGCCGTCGATGGTGCCCGGCACCGTCAGCGCCGCCAGCGCCCCGCGCGCAGGCAACGCATCCGTGACGCCGTGGCCCGCGTACCAGTCGGGCGACGCCAGCCCCGCCGCACGTCCGCAACCTGCCACCGCCACCGGATCCTGTCCGGGGCGGTGGATGATCCAGAACCCGTCGCCGCCGATGCCGTTCATGTGGGGGTAGGCGACGGCGATCACCGCGGCGGCGGCCACCATCGCCTCCACGGCCGAGCCACCGGCCTCCAGCACGTCGCGGCCCGCCAGGGCGGCTGCGCGGTGCGGGGCGGTCATGCCCCCCCGGAACCCCATCGCAGATGTCAGCATGTCCTCACCATCCGATCACATTGGGCAGCCAGGTCGCCAGACCCGGCATCGCAAACACCAGTGCCAATGCCACCATCTGCAACCCGATGAAAGGGAGCGCCCCGCGATAGATGTCGCCGGTGCTGACCCCGGCCGGCGCCACCCCCTTGAGGAAGAACAGCGACCAGCCGAAGGGTGGCGTCAGGAAACTGGTCTGCAGGTTCAGGCAGATCAGGATCCCCAGCCACACCGGATCGACGCCCGCCTGCATGAAGAACGGCAGGAACAGCGGCAGGGCGATGTAGGTGATCTCGATCCATTCGAGGAAGAACCCGAGCACGAAGACGATCAGCATCAGGAACACCAGCGCGCCGGTGACACCGCCCGGCACCCATTCGAACATGCCGCGCACCAGCCCCTCGCCGCCCAGACCCCGGAACGCCAGCCCGAACACCTGCGCACAGATCAGGATGAAGAACACCATGGCCGAGATCAGCAGCGTGGAGCGCGCCACCTGGTGCAGCATCGACAGCGTCAGCCGCCCCGACAGGGCGACGAATGCCAGCGCCCCCACCGCGCCCATCGAGGCGGCTTCGGTCGGCGCCGCGATGCCCCCGATGATGGAGCCGAGCACCGCCACCACCAGCCCGATCGGCGGGCCGACCACCAGCACCACCTTGCGCAGCAACTGCCCGCGCGACATCGCCCGCCGCTCGTCCACCGGAATGGGGGGCATCGCGCCGGGCACCGCCCAGGCATAGCCCAGGATCGCGATCACATAGACCGCCGCCAGCGCGAGGCCCGGGACCATCGCGGCGGCAAACATCGTGCCCACCGACTCCTGCAGGATATCGGCCAGCAGGATCAGCACCAGCGACGGCGGAATGATCTGTCCCAGCGTGCCGGAGGCGCAGATCATCCCCGTCGCGGCGGTTTTCGAATACCCCCGCCGCAGCAAGGTCGGCAGCGTCAGCAGCCCCAGCGTGACGATGGTTGCGCCCACGATGCCCGTGGCCGCGCCCAGCAGCACGCCCACCAGGATGATCGCCACCCCCATGCCACCGCGCAGGTTGCCGAACAGATGGCCCACGACATCGATCAACTCCTCCGCCAGGCGGGATTTCTCCAGCATCACGCCCATGAACACGAACAGCGGGATCGCCATCAGGGTGTAGTTCGTCACCACCCCGTAGATGCGCGACGGCAGCAGCCCGAACAGCGCCGGCCCGAACCCGATGTAGCCGAACACGAACGCCGAGGTCGCCAGCGCGATCCCCACCGGGATGCCCACGATCAGCAGCACGAAAAACGCAGCGATCATGGCGATCGCCAGCAACTCGTTGGGGGTCATGGCGGATTATCCTTGCGGCTCGGGGCGCGGGCGTGGGCGCGGCGGCAGGTCGAGCGCATGGCGCAGCACATGCGCCACGCCTTGCAGGGCCAGCAGCCCGAACCCCAGCGGGATCAGCGATTTCAGGATGAACCGGTGCGGCAGCCCCCCGGGGTTGGGCGATCCTTCGCCGCGGATGTACGACATCTCCACCCACGGCAGCGACAGCCGCACCACGATGATGCCGAGCGCGATCATCAACAGCCCGCCCAGCACCTCGATCGCGCGTTGCACGCCGGGGCCGAAGCGGTCGAACAGCACGTCCACCCGCACCTGATCGCCGGACACCAGCGCATAGGACATGCCGAACAGCGCGATCGGCGAGATCAGGTGCCATTGCAGCTCCTGGGCCCAGACCGCGCCGGTCCGGAACAGGTAGCGGGCGAACACGTCGCCCGCCACCAGCAGCACCAGCGCCACGCAGACCCAGGCGGCCAGGACGCCAAAGCCCCGCACCACGCCCTCGATGGCCCAGACCAGCCGCGTGATCGCCGGTCGCATCCTCACATCCCCAGGATGTCGTTGAACCACGAGACCTCGGAGATGCGCGCCCAGCCGTCGTGATCGGCCTTGAAGGCGAAGTAGCTGTCGTGGACCTTGCGCACGACCTCGGACGCGTTGGCCTCGGTCTCCAGGGTGTCCAGCGTGGCCTCGCGCAGGGCGGCGATCACGTCGGCGGGAAGCGGGGCTGCGGTGACGCCGTGGTTGGTGACCAGATCGGTCAGCGCGGCGCCGTTGACCGATTCCGACCATGTCAGGCTCTGCAGGCACGCGGCCTGGCTGGCCTGGCGCACGATCATCTGCAGATCCTCCGGCAGGCTGTCCCACGCGGCCCTGGAGATCAGCAGCTCGCCCGTCGTCGCGGGTTCATGCCACCCCGAGGTGTGGTAGAACTTCGCCGCCTGGTGCAGGCCCAGCGCGCGGTCCTGATAGGGGCCCACGAACTCCGCCGCGTCGATCACGCCGCGCTCCAGCGCCGGAAAGATCTCGCCGCCCGGCAGCAGGCGCGTGTCGACGCCCAGCGAGGCATAGACCCGCCCCGCCAGCCCCGGAATGCGCATCCGCAGGCCGCGCAGCTGGCCGATCTCCTCCACCGGCTCGCGGAACCAGCCGGTCATCTGCACCCCGGTGGAGTTCATGGGGAACGCCACCAGCCCGAACGGCTCGTAGACCTCGTGCCACAGCTCCAGCCCGCCGCCGTGGAACAGCCACGCCATGTGGCCCATGTAGGACAGCCCGAACGGCACGGTGGTGAAATACTGCGCGGCAAAGGTGTTGCCCGACCAGAAGTAGCTGTTCGAGGCGTTCATCTCGATCACGCCCTGCTGGACGGCGTCGAAGCCCTCGAACGCCGGGATCAGCTCTCCGGCGGCGAAGTGCTGGATGTTCAGCCGCCCGCCCGACATGATGCGGATCTTCTCGATCATGTCCGTGGGGCTGCCGGGGCCGACGGTGTAGAACGGCGCGGTCGGCCCGTAGCTGTTGGTCATGCGCCAGTTGAAGCTGTCCTGGGCGCGCGCGACATGGGGGGTGGCGATGCCCGCGCCGACGGCCGTCACCGCGGAGGCAGAGAGAAACTTGCGACGATCCAAGGCTGTGTCCTTTCGTGCAGAGGGGTCCGATCCGCCAGGCAACGCCCGACACGGCGGCAGCTAGCGGCGCCGCGCGCCGTGGGCCAATCCCACGGCCCCGCCGGGGGGCGCCGGGCGCGCCATTGCGCACCAATTGATCGCTTTGGTACGCCTCCTGCCCGTTTCAGCGGCGCCCGCCGCATCCCGCGGGGCGTGGTCCCGGGGGCGTGGGCTTGCGTCCGGTGCGGGGGCGTCGCACAAACAGTCGGCCGCGCATGGCCCTTTGCGGGCCATTCGCTCCGGATCGGGCGCGGGTGTCGACGGGCCGGACGGCAAGGGCACCCGCGCCCGCCGATCCCGCCCCGCCGATCCCGCCCCGTGGTCGCCTTGAGGGAGGACACCATGACCCTGCACAGTACCGACACCGTCGCCCCGCCCGCGGGCGTGTTCATCGACAACGCCTGGCACGCGCCGGCCGGCGGAGGGGCGATCGACGTGGTGGCACCGGCCACCGGCGCGGTGATCGCGCGCATCGCCGCCGGGGGCGCGGCCGATGTCGATGCCGCCGTCGTGGCCGCCCGCCGCGCGCTGGACGGCCCTTGGGGCCGCATGACCGCGACCGAGCGCGGCCGCATCCTCAGCCGCATGGGCGCGCTGATCCTGGACCATTTCGACGCGCTGGCCGCGCTGGAGGCCCGCGACACCGGCAAGCCGATGACCCAGGCGCGCGCCGACATCACCGCCGCCGCGCGGTATTTCGAGTTCTACGGCGGCGCCGCCGACAAGCTGCATGGCGACACGGTGCCGTTCCTCGACGGGTATTTCGTGGCCACCGAATACGTCCCGCACGGGGTGACGGGGCACATCATCCCCTGGAACTATCCCGCGCAGATGTTCGGCCGCACGCTGGCGCCCGCGCTGGCGATGGGCAACGCGGCGGTCCTGAAACCGGCCGAGGACGCCTGCCTCACGCCCCTGCGCCTGGCCGAGCTGCTGGCCGAGGCGGGGTTGCCCGCGGGCGCGCTGAACGTCGTGCCGGGGCTGGGGGCCGAGGCGGGGGCGGCGCTGTCGGCCCATCCGGGCGTCGATTTCCTGTCGTTCACCGGCTCTCCGGAGGTTGGCACGGCGGTGCAGACGGCGGCCGCGCGCAACCACATCGGCTGCACGCTGGAGCTGGGCGGCAAGTCGCCCCAGATCGTGTTCGCCGACGCCGACCTGGATGCCGTGCTGCCGGTGGTGCGCGCGGCCATCGTGCAGAACGCGGGCCAGACCTGTTCGGCGGGGGCGCGCGTGCTGGTGCAGGCCGACATCGCCGCCACCTTCACCGACCGGCTGCGCGCGGCCTTTGCCGACCTGCGCGCCGGCACGCCCGAGATGGACCTCGCGCTCGGCCCCCTCATCAATGCCCGCCAGAAGGCCCGGGTGGAGGGGTTCTGCGCCCGCGCCGAGGCCGACGGCATCCCCCTGCTGGCCACCGGCACCATCCACCCCGACGCCCCCGACGCGGGCTTCTACGTCGCCCCGCGCCTCTATGGCCCGGTGCCCGCCGACCACCCGCTGGCGCAGGAGGAGGTGTTCGGCCCCGTCCTGTCGATCCTGACCTTCGCCGATGAGGCCGAGGCGGTGCGGCTCGCGAACGCCACCGACTATGGCCTCGTGGCCGGGGTCTGGTCCGGCGACGGTGCGCGCGCGCTCCGGGTCGCCCGCGCCATGCGCGTGGGGCAGGTCTTCGTCAACGGTTATGGCGCCGGGGGCGGGATCGAGCTGCCCTTCGGCGGCATGAAGAAATCCGGCCACGGCCGGGAAAAGGGCTTCGACGCCCTGCGCGAATTCGGCGCCCTGCGCACGCTCGTCGTGCGCCACGGCTGAAGCATCCCACCCAGAGGAGGAGACCCCATGGACTACGCAATGGTCATGCCGCAGCCCGGCGGCCCCGAGCTGTTCGAGCGCCGCGAGATCACCGTCCCCGACCCCGCCGAGGGCGAGGTCCGCGTGCGCCACACCGCGATCGGGCTGAACTACCTCGACGTCTATCACCGCTCGGGCGCCTATCCCTGGCCGGTGGAGCGTGACCTGGTGGCGGGGTCCGAAGCCGCGGGGGTGGTCGAGGCCGTGGGCGCGGGTGTCAGCAACCTCAAACCCGGCGACCGCGTGGCCTATACCCACCCGATGAACGCCTATTGCAGCGCGCGCGTGCTGCCCGCCCACCGGCTGGTCAAGCTGCCCGACGGGATTTCCGACGAGATCGCCGCGACGCTGATGCTCAAGGGGCTGACGGCGCATTACCTGATCCACTCCAGCTATCCGGTGGCGCGGGGCACGGATGTGCTGGTGCACGCCGCCGCCGGGGGCGTGGGGCTGCTGATGGGCCAGTGGCTGGCGGCCAAGGGCGCGCGCGCCATCGGCACCGCGGGCGGGCCCGACAAGGTCGCGCTGGCGCTCCGGCACGGCTATACGGATGTCATCGACTACCGCGCGGGGGATTTCGTGGCGCCGGTGCGCGACCTGACCGGCGGCCGGGGTGTGGATGTGGTCTATGACGGCGTCGGTGCCGACACCTGGCGCGGCTCGCTCGACAGCCTGGTGATTCGCGGCAGCTTCGTCTGCTTCGGCGCCGCCTCGGGCAAGGTGGAGGGCTTCGGGCTGGCCGACCTCAACAAGGGCTCGTTCTTTGCCACCCGCCCGACCCTGTTCCACCACATCGCCGACCCCGAGGAGCTGCGCAGCCGCGCCGCCGACCTGTTTGCCGTGGTGCAGGGCGGCGCCGTGCGCAGCGCGGTCAGCCAGACCTTTGCCCTGTCGGAGGTCGGCGCCGCCCATGCCGCCCTGGAGGGCCGCCAGACCACCGGCGCCACCGTCCTGATCCCCTGAGGACACGCCGCCAACCAGCCGTGCGGCATCGATTTTCACCGATCCGCACGGTTGATGCAAAAGGGCCGTTGACACCCCCGCGAACGCTCTGTAGATCACGCCTCACACCTGCCCAGGTGGCGGAACTGGTAGACGCGCAGGTTTCAGGTACCTGTGCCGCAAGGCGTGGAGGTTCGAGTCCTCTCCTGGGCACCACTTCTCTTGTCCGAGAAGTTGTGTGAACATAAAGACAGTTCGGGAAGGTCTAGGTCCATTTTGGGATCCAGGATCGTGACGGCGCGGGGCGAAGGCCCTGCGGTCGTCGCGTCCCGCACCTCCCAGGTCAGTGAGACTGTGGTCGGGGTCATCGGTTGTCATGGCACTGACAGCGGCTGACGGGCGGTCGGCGGGCGATGGTGCAGGCCCCTCATGTCGCTGGCGGGCCAGCTTCGCCACAGTGTGCGCGGGACCGTGCATCGGGACCGCCGTCCGCCCCTGCGGTGTCGGGGCGTCTTTTCGGGGCAGCGCAACCGGACTATGACGGGGGTCAGCTGTCCTCGATCCCGGGCCGGGACGGGGACGCCCCCTGACCTGAGGCATCACGCGGCATGACCCCCCTGCATCCCACTGCGGACATCGTGCGCCGCGCCGTGATCGGCGACGGCATGGCCATTCCGGGCCCATTTGGCCCGCGGGCGTTGGTCTATGCCGATTATGTCGCCTCGGGCCGGGCGCTGGACTTCATCGAGGACGCCATCCGCGCCCATGTCCTGCCGAGCTATGGCAACACCCACACCGAGACCTCGTACTGCGGCCGGCGCACCACGCAGCTGCGCGAGCTGGCGCGCGCGGCGGTGCGCGACGCGGTGGGGGCCGACGACGACCATGCGGTGGTATTCGTCGGCCCGTACGAGCATCACTCCAACGACCTGCCGTGGCGCGAGTCCGGCGCCCGGCTGGTGCGGGTGCCGCTGGACGCGGCCGGTGGCATCTGCCTGACGGCGCTGGAGGCGGCGTTGCAGGAGCACGCCGGGGCCGAGATGATGATCGGTGCGTTCTCGGCGGCGTCCAACGTGACAGGGGTGATCAGTGACCTGTCGGGGCTGGCGCGGCTGTTGCACGCCCATGGCGCGCGGTTCGTGTGCGATTTCGCCGCCGCCGGGCCCTATGTGCCGATGCGCCTGCGCGAAAGCGCGCCCGGCGCGGGCGACCGCATCGACGCGGCGTTCCTGTCGCCGCACAAGTTTCCGGGCGGGCCGGGCGCCTCGGGGGTGCTGGTGGCGGATCGTGCCATGCTGGCGGGGGCCTGCCCCACGGTGCCGGGCGGCGGCACCGTCGCCTATGTCACCGAGGACGCGCACCGTTACGTCACCGATCCCGAACGTCGCGAGGAGGCCGGCACCCCCGGCATCGTGGAGAACATCCGCGCCGCCATGGTCCTGCAGCTCAAGGCCGAGATCGGCGCCGAGGAGATCGCCCGGCGCGACGCCACCCTGACCGCGCGGCTGGAGGCGGCGTTGCGCGCGGTGCCGGGGATGGAGTTGCTGGGCCCTGCGCAGGCGGCGCGGCTGGGGATCTTCTCGTTCAATCTCCGGGTGGGGGGGCGGCTCTTGCACCACAACTATGTGGTGGCGCTGCTCAACGATCTGTTCGGAATGCAGACGCGGGGCGGATGCTCCTGCGCGGGGCCGTACGGGCATGCGCTGCTGGGCATCGATGCGGCGCGCGCGGCGGCGCATGACCGGGCGGTGGGGCGCGGGCTGTCGGCGTTCCGTCCCGGCTGGGCGCGGCTGGGGGTGAACTATTTCTTTGCCCCCGAGACGGTCGACCACATCGCCGCGGCGGTGGATTTCGTCGCCCGCCACGGGGCGGAGTTTCTGCCGCTTTATCGGCTGGACGCGGCCAGCGGGGTCTGGCGCGCCGCACAGGCCGTGGACATCCCCGGTCCGGCCCGCCTGTCCGACCTGTGGGCGCCGGCCGACCCCAGCCCCGCGCCGCCCGATTTCGCTGCCTGCCTGGAAGCCGCCCACGCCCTGCGCACCCGCGCAGCCGCGGCCCCGCCCCCCCACCGCTTCGACGCCGAGGCCGAGGCGCTGCGCTGGTTCTGGATGCCGCACGAGGCCGCGCAGGCCCGTCTGCAGGGCGGTGCCGCCTGATCCCGCTCCGGCCGCGATTGCAATGACACAATGAAAAACCCCCGGCCACATGGGCCGGGGGTTTTCCGTTCCGATGCGGGGCCGCTCAGGCCTCGGCGGCCTCGCCGCTGATCTCGGCGCCGGTTTCCTGGTCGACCATCTTCATCGCCAGCCGGACCTTGCCGCGGTCGTCGAAGCCCAGAAGCTTGACCTTGACCTCCTGGCCCTCGGTCAGCGCCTCGGACGGATGGCCCAGCCGCTTGTTGGCGATCTGGCTGACATGCACCAGCCCGTCCCGCTTGCCGAAGAAGTTCACGAAGGCGCCGAAATCGACCAGCTTCACGACCTTGCCGTTGTAGATCTTGCCGATTTCGGGCTCCGCCACGATCGAGTGGATCATGTCGTAGGCCTTCTTGATCGCCTCGGCCGAAGACGAGGCGATCTTGATGATGCCCTCGTCGTTGATGTCGACCTTGGCGCCCGACACTTCCACGATCTCGCGGATGACCTTGCCGCCGGTGCCGATCACTTCGCGGATCTTGTCGGTGGGCACCTGCATCGTCTCGATCCGCGGCGCATGCGCCGAGAATTCCTGACGCCCGGCCGACAGCGCCTTGTTCATCTCGCCGAGGATGTGCAGCCGGCCGTCGCGGGCCTGCGCCAGCGCCTGGGCCATGATGTCCGGCGTGATGCCCGCCACCTTGATGTCCATCTGCAGCGAGGTGATGCCGTTCGCGGTCCCGGCCACCTTGAAGTCCATGTCGCCGAGGTGGTCTTCGTCGCCCAGGATGTCGGACAGGATCGCGAAGCTGCCGTCATCCTCCAGGATCAGGCCCATCGCGACGCCGGCCACGGGGGCCTTGAGCGGCACGGCCGCGTCCATCATCGCCAGCGACGCACCGCAGACGGTGGCCATCGACGACGAGCCGTTGGACTCCGTGATCTCCGACACGATGCGGATCGTGTAGGGGAAATCCGTCGCCGGCGGCAGCACCGCCTGGATCGCCCGCCACGCCAGCTTGCCGTGGCCGATCTCGCGCCGACCCGGAGGACCGAAGCGGCCGACCTCGCCCACCGAATACGGGGGGAAGTTGTAGTGCAGCAGGAAGTTCGACTTGGAGTTGCCGGTGAGCGCGTCGATGAACTGCTCATCCTCGCCGGTGCCAAGGGTGGTGACACACAGCGCCTGCGTCTCGCCGCGGGTGAACAGCGCCGAGCCGTGGGTGCGCGGCAGAACGCCTGCCTCGGCCACGATCGGGCGGATCGTCCGGGTGTCGCGCCCGTCGATGCGGGGTGCGCCCTTGATGATGTCGCCGCGCAGGATCGCCGACTCGAGCTTCTTGAACGCCGACCCGAGGTTGGGATCGGCCAGTTCCTCCTCGCTCAGCCCCGCGCGCACGGTGTCGCGCGCGGCCGAAATCGCGGTCACGCGCTCCTGCTTGTCGCGGATCGCGAAGGCGGCGCGCATCTGCGCCTCGCCCAGCGATTTCACCTTGGCATAGAGCGCCGAGTAATCGGGCGGCTGGAAGTCGAAGGGCTCCTTGGCGGCGTCCTCGGCCAGATCCACGATCAGGTCGACCACCGGCTTGATGGCGTCGTGGGCGAACTGGACGGCGCCCAGCATCTCCTCCTCCGACAGCTCATAGGCCTCGGACTCGACCATCATCACCGCATCGCGGGTGCCCGCGACGACCAGATCCAGACGCTGCTCGGCCTTCTCGCGCAGCTTGTGCATCTCGTCGACCTTGGGGTTCAGGACATACTGCCCGTCCACATACCCCACGCGCGCGCCCGCGACCGGCCCCATGAAGGGCACGCCCGAGATCGTCAGCGCGGCGGATGCTGCGATCATCGCCAGCATGTCGGGCTCGTTCTCCAGGTCGTGCGACAGCACGGTGCAGATCACCAGCACCTCGTTCTTGAAGCCGTCGACGAACAGCGGGCGGATCGGCCGGTCGATGAGGCGCGAGGTCAGCGTCTCCTTCTCGGACGGGCGCGCCTCGCGCTTGAAGAAGCCGCCGGGCACCTTGCCCGCGGCATAGTAGCGTTCCTGGTAATGCACTGTCAGCGGGAAGAAATCCTGTCCCGGCTTCGCTTCCTTGGCGAAGGTGACATTGGCCATCACGGAGGTCTCGCCCAGGGTGGCGATCACCGATCCGTCGGCCTGACGGGCGACCTTGCCCGTCTCGAGGGTGAGCGTCTCACCCCCCCATTCCATCGATTTGCGGACTACGTTGAACATCTCGTTTCCATCGTCTGGCCAGGGGTCCCTCCCCCGGCCCGGGTTTCATACGGGCCGCATTGCCCGTGGCCCCTGTGTGCGTCTCTCCGGCCCGCCCCGCGGGGCCCGGCGGGGCCGGCGTCGGACAAACGGGCCGTGGCCCGGTGCCTGAAGCGCCCGCGCCCCCGGGATGGGGGCGCGGAGCGGTCGTCAGCGGCGGATGCCGAGGCGGGCGATCAGGTCGCGGTAGCGCCCCTCGTCCTTGCCACGGAGATAGTCGAGCAGCTTGCGCCGCTTGGCCACCAGCATCAGAAGGCCACGCCGCGAGTGGTTGTCCTTCTTGTGGGTCTTGAAATGCTCGGTCAGGGTGGTGATGCGCGAGGTCAGGATCGCAACCTGCACCTCGGCCGAACCGGTGTCGCCCTCTTTGGTGGCGAATTCCTTGACGACGCGGGCTTTCTCTTCGACCGTGATCGACATCGGGGTCTCCTTGTTCAAAAGATGATGGCACAAGCCGGGATGTCGTCCAGCAGGGCCCGTGGAGGCAGGCCGCCCGAAATCACCCCGGGCGGAGGCTGTCCCTTACGCCAAAACGCCGCCCAAGGAAAGCCACGCCGTGCCCGCCCGCCTCCGGATGCGGCAGGCGTGCGGGGGACGGATGGCGCAAACGGATGGGGCAGGGTGCCGCGGCCGTCGCGGCGGATTGACGTGCACCACTTGATGCAGATCATGGGCCCGGCCGTTCGGCCTGCGATGGTATGCCGAGCAAGACTGAAGGAGCGACGCGATGACCACCCACCCCACCCGCCGCCTGATTGCCGCCGTCGGCGCGCTGGCGCTGCTGGCAGGTGCCGCTGCGGCGGATGACGACATGGACTACTACATGAGCGTGTTCGAGCCGCTGCCGGCGCTGCCGCCGATCCCGGCCGACAACTCGCTGACCGCCGCCAAGGTCGAGCTGGGCAAGATGCTGTTCTTTGAACCGCGCCTGTCCGCCTCGGGGGTGATTTCCTGCGCGACCTGCCACAACCCCGCGCTGGGCTGGGCCGACCGGCTGCCGCGCGGCACCGGCCACGAGGGCCAGATCGGGCTGCGCAACACGCCCACGGTGCTGAACTCGGGCTTCCTGCCCAATCAGTTCTGGGATGGCCGCGAGCCGGACCTGGAGGGCCAGGCCCTCGGTCCGATCCAGGCCCCCGACGAAATGGCGATGGATCTCGAGGAAGCGCTCGAGCGCATCGCCGAGTTCGACATCTACATCGAGCATTTCACCCGCGCCTTCCCCGAGGACGAGACCCCGATCAGCGCCGAGAACGTGGCCTATGCGCTGGCGTCGTTCCAGCGGACGCTGAACACCCCGAACTCGCCGTTCGACCGGTTCCTGCGCGGCGATCAGGGGGCGATGACCGAGCAGCAGGTGCGCGGCATGATGGCATTTGCCGACAACGGCTGCGTGGCCTGCCACCAGGGTCCGGCGCTGACGGACGGGCTGTTCCACCGCTTCGAGCTGCCGGGGCCGACGGATCTGGGCCGCTTCGTGGTGACGGGCGAGGAGCATGACCGCTACGCCTTCCGCACGCCCACGCTGCGCAACGTGGCGGTGACGTATCCGTACTTCCACAACGGCTCCATCGACACCCTGCACGACGCGGTGAACCTGATGGGCGAGCAGATGCTGGGCCAGGAGTTCGACGACGACACGCTGAACGACATCGTGGCGTTCCTGCACGCGCTGACGGGCGAGCAGCCGGTGGTCAACATCCCCGCCCTGCCGTGATCCCCGCGCCCTGAGACCGGAGATCTGAGACCGGAGACGGCCCGGCCCGCCCGGGCCGTCCTCCCATTTTTCCCTGAGCCCGGGGGACACCATGCCCGCCCATCGCC
>NZ_NHSD01000282.1 GCF_016653255.1 Rhodobaculum claviforme | reverse complement strand
CCGCCCCGCGCCGCCACGAGCGGCGCGCCTGCCCCGCGCGGGCGTGGGATCAGACCTCGATCGGGACCAGGACCTCGGGCTCCTGCACGCGGGTGTCGGGCAGGGCCTTGACCAGCGTCTCGGCGGATTGCTCCAGCAGCGGAAAGGTCTTGTAGTGGCAGGGGATGACGAGGTCGAAGTCGAAGAACTTGCGTGCGGCGTAGCCCGCGCGGTGCATGTCCATCGTGAAGTGCCCGCCCGCGCACAGGATGCCGATGTCGGGTTTGTGCAGATCGGCCCACACGCCCATGTCGGCCATCACGTCGGTGTCGCCCGAGAAATAGATCGTATGGCCTTCGGCGGCGATCATGAAGCCGGCCTCGGCGCCGGCATAGACCGGCCCTGACGGCCCCGAGATCGACGAGGAATGCGTCGCCGCCACCATCGTGACGCGCGCGTCGCCCGCGGTCACGGTGCCGCCCTTGTTGAAGCCCACGACCTCGACCTTTTCCGTCGCGGCCCAGTGGGTCATCAGGTCGTAGATGCCTAGGATCGGCGCCCCGGTCTCGCGCGAGATGGCGATGGCGTCGCCGGAGTGGTCGCCGTGGCCGTGGCTGAGCAGGATGTGGGTGACGCCGGAGACGGCCTCGGCGCGGCGGTCCTCGGGGAACATCGGGTTGCCCGTCACCCACGGGTCGATCAGAAGGACCGTGGTCCCTGTCTCGATCCGGAAGCCGGAGTGGCCAAGCCAGGTGATCTTCATCTGCGCCTCCCTAGATTGCATCGGGTCTGGATTGCCTAGGGGCGCACCGTAACAGAACGACAGGAGGTTGCCATGGACCTGACCCGGCAGACCATCGCCTATTGCGAGCGCACGGACTTCGGCCTGTGGTCGGAGCCGGTGAACGCGGTGACGAACGCGGCGTTCCTGATCGCCGCGCTGGTGATGGCATGGCGGCTGCGGGGCTCGGGGCTGGGGATCGGCTGGGCGCTGGTGGGAGTGCTGACGGCGATCGGGGTGGGCTCGTTCCTGTGGCACACCCATGCGACGGGCTGGGCCGGGCTGGCGGATGTGCTGCCGATCCTAGGGTTCATCCTGCTCTATGTGTTCGCGGCGACGCGGGATTTCGTGGGGCTGCGCTGGCCGCTGGCGCTGCTGGCGGTGGTGGCGGTCTTTCCCTACGCCTTTGTGGTGGCGGGCGCGCTGGGGGCGCTGGTGCCGGGGATCGGCGCCAACGGGGCCTATGCCTCGGTGGCGCTGCTGATCCTGGCCTATGCGGTGTATCTGCGCGCCCGGGCGCCCGCGACGGCGCGGGGGCTGGCGATCGGGGCGGGGGTGCTGGCGGTGTCGCTGGGGTTCCGGATGCTGGACGGGGTGGTGTGCGATGCGGTGCCGGTGGGCACGCATTTCATGTGGCACATCCTCAACGGGATCATGCTGGGCTGGATGATCGAGGTGTACCGGCGCCACATGGCGCGCTGAGGGCCCTCAGGCCGCCAGCGCGCGCTCGATGGCGGTGGAGAGCTTGTCGGTCAGCTCCTCGACCTGCGCATCCTCGATGATGAAGGGCGGCGCCAGCAGGACGTGATCGCCGCGCACCCCATCAAGGGTGCCGCCCATGGGATAGCAGATCAGCCCCGCCGCCACGGCCTCGGCCTTGATGCGGGCGTGGAGCTTGCGGGCGGGATCGAACGGTGCCCTGGTCTCGCGGTCGGCCACCAGTTCGATGCCGCGGAACAGGCCGCGGCCGCGGATGTCGCCCACATGGGGGTGCTGGCCGAGGCGCGCGCGCAGGGCCGCATCCAGCTTGTCGCCCTGGGTGCGCACGCGCGCCAGAAGGTCGCGCCCCTCGATCGCGTCCAGCACCGCGTTGGCCGCCGCAGCGGCCATCGGATGGCCCATGTAGGTGTGACCGTGCTGGAAGAACCCCGAGCCGGCGGCGATGGCGTCGTAGATCGTGGCCGAGGTCAGCAGCGCCCCGATGGGCTGGTAGCCCGCGCCAAGCCCCTTGGCGATGGTGATCATGTCGGGGGCGACGCCGTCCTCCTCGCAGGCGAAGAGGTGGCCGGTGCGGCCCATGCCGCACATCACCTCGTCCAGGATCAGCAGCACGCCGTGGCGGTCGCAGATCTCGCGGATGCGGCGCAGGTAGCCGGGCACGGCCGGGACGGCGCCAAGGGTGGCGCCCACCACCGGTTCGGCCAGGAAGGCCATGACGCTGTCGGGGCCGAGGCGAAGGATCTCGGCCTCCAGCTCGTCGGCTGCGCGCTGGCCATAGGCGTCCACGCTCTCGGCCTCCAGCCGGTCGCGGTATTCGTAGCAGGGCGCGATGTGGCTGACGTCGACCAGCAGCGGCGCGAACTGCGCGCGCCGCCAGGCGTTGCCGCCGGCCGCGAGCGCGCCCAGCGTGTTGCCGTGGTAGCTCTGGCGCCGGGCGATGACGCGGTGGCGCTGCGGCTGGCCGATCTCAAGGAAATACTGGCGCGCAAGCTTGATCGCGGCCTCCACCGCCTCGGAGCCGCCGGACAGCAGATACACCCGGTCGATGCCTTCGGGGGCGGCGGCGCACAGCCGGTCCGCCAGACGTTCGGCCGGTTCGGAGGTGAAGAAACCGGTGTGCGCGAACGCCAGCCGGTCGAGCTGGTCGTGCAGCGCCGCGCGCACGCCCGCGTCCGAGTGCCCGAGGCACGACACCGCCGCCCCGCCCGAGCCGTCCAGATACCGCCGCCCGTCCGCGTCCACGATGTAGCAGCCGTCACCCGCGACCGCGGTGGGCAGCTGCCCCCGGGTGCTGCGGCCAAAGATGTGTCCCGCCATGGCTTCAGTCCCTTACCACATAGACCGACTGTCGCGCGTGGCGTACCACCCGCGCGGCGTTCGGACCAAGCAGATAATCCTTCAGCTCGGGCCGGTGCGAGCCGATCACGATGACATCCGCGCCCAGCTTGTCGGCCGCGCGCAGGATCTCGTCATAGATGGAGCCGTGCAGGACGTGGGGGTGGACCTCGATGTCCTCGGGGATGTGGGCGCCCACCCACTCCGTCAGGGCCCGGCCCACCGCGCGCAGCGCCTCGCGCTCATAGTCCTTGCGGAAGTAGCTGCCGACCATCGACATGCCGAAGTCCGGCAGGACGGTGACCACATGCAGCACACCGCCCGAGACGCGCAGCATCGTCACCGCCTCGCCCAGTGCCGCGCGCCAGCTTTTCTCGTCGGCCAGATCGACCGGCAACAGGATGGTCTTGGCCATGTCGGCCCCTCCTCGTGACACCGCGGTTCAGAACGCGGGTTTGGTCTGGCGCCGGCGTTGCAGCACGATCACGATCAGCAGCAGACCCAGCGCGGGGATGAAGAACAGCTGGTCGGGCGGCTGGTTGGCCGGCACCTCCACCGCGGCCAGCACCACGGGGCGGTCTGGGACGTAGAAGTCGAAGCGCTGCAGATCCCCCTCGTAGGTGCTGCCGAAGGCGGGTTCCTCCATCAGCATCCGGCCGTCCTCGGGCATCAGGAACAGGCCCATGGCGTCGATCCGCTCGGCGCCGCTGCCGGTGCCGTCGACGGTGTGGGCGATGGTGAACGAGGTGGGCGAACCGGTGTTGAAGTCCGGCCCCTCGATCACGAAGCGCAGCCGCTCGCCCGGCTCCAGCCCGTCCAGCGTGTCCTCGAAGGCCAGCGGGTCGGTGTTCTGGAAGGGCGGGACCACCTGGTTCATCCAGAAGTTCGGCACGAAGAAGGTGAAGGCCACCAGCAGCAGCGCCGCGGATTCCAGCCGGTAGGACGGCGCCAGGAAATAGCCCTGCGTGGCCGCGGCGAACAGCAGCATCGCAAAGGTCGCGGTAACGAACACCACCGCCGCCTCCAGCAGCCCCGCCGCCGTGCCCAGATCGATGCCATAGAGGATCAGCGCGGGGTTGTAGATGAACAGGAACGGCAGCGCGACCGTGCGCAAGGAGTAGAAGAACGCCATGAAGCCGGTGCGGATCGGATCGCCCCCCGACACGGCGGCGGCGGCGAAACTCGCAAGCCCCACGGGCGGCGTCACATCCGCCATGATGCCGAAGTAGAACACGAACAGATGCGCCGCGATCAGCGGCACGATCAGCCCCTCCTGACCGGCCAGCGACACCACCACCGACGCCATCAGCGACGACACCACGATGTAGTTCGCCGTCGTCGGCAGCCCCAGCCCGAGGATCAGTGAGAACGCCCCCACCAGCACCAGCATGATGAAGAGCGAGCCGAACGACAGCGCCTCCACCAGCGCCGCAAGTTCGGTGCCGATGGGGGTGCGGGTGACGGTGCCGACGATGATGCCCGCGGCGGCCGTCGCGACCCCGATGCCGATCATGTTGCGCGCCCCGGCGATCAGCCCGTCGACCAGATCGCGCAGCCCCGCCATGGTGGCGGAAGCCAGCGCGCGCCCCTCGCCGCGCATCAGTGCCTTGACGGGTTTTTGCGTGACGATGATGAACAGCATCATCGCGACGGCAAAGAACGCCGAGCGCGCGGGCGACTGCCGCTCCACCATCAGGAACCAAACGAGGATCAGGATGGGCAGCAGGAAGTGCAGCCCCGTGGGCACCACCTCGCGCATGACCGGCAGCTTGATGTCGCCGGAGTTGGGGTTGTCCATCTCCAGATCCGGTTTGCCCGCGGCCACCCACAGCGCCCCGAGATAGAGCGCCAGCACAACCGCCGTCAGCACCAGCGCCGAGATGCCGGGCGCGGCGGCCTGCAACAGCCCCACCGCCTGCACCACCACCCAGAACACGGCACCCGCGATGACGAAGCCCGCGAACGCCTTGAGCATCATCTGAAGCAGGCTGCCGCCGGTGCCCAGCGCCTTCATGTCGGTGCGCAGCGCCTCCAGGTGCACGATGTAGATCAGCGCGATGTAGGAGATCACCGCCGGGATGAAGGCGTGCTTGATCACCTCCAGATAGGAGATGCCCACGAACTCCACCATCAGGAACGCCGCGGCGCCCATCACCGGCGGCATGATCTGCCCGTTGACCGAGCTTGCGACCTCCACCGCGCCGGCCTTCTCGGACGAGAAGCCCACGCGCTTCATCAGCGGGATGGTGAAGGTGCCGGTGGTCACCACATTGGCGATCGATGAGCCCGAGATCAGCCCCGTCATGGCAGAGCCGACGACCGCGGCCTTCGCCGGCCCGCCGCGCAGATGCCCCAGCCCGGCAAATGCCATCTTGATGAAATAGTTGCCCGCGCCCGCCTTGTCGAGCAGCGAGCCGAACAGCACGAACAGGAACACGAACGCCGTGGACACACCCAGCGGGATGCCGAACACGCCGACGTTGGTGTCATACCACTGCGTGTTGATGATGCCGTTGAACGACCGCCCCGAATGCGCGATCAGGTCCGGGATCAGCCAGCCCGTGCCGAAATAGCTGTAGGCAAGGAACACCCCGCCCACGATCGTCAGCGCCGGCCCCAGCGCGCGGCGCGACGCCTCCAGCAGCAGCACGAGGCCGACGGCGCCCACGATCACCTGCGGATGGATCGTCTCGATCCCGAGAAAGCCCCACTCGACCTCCCAGCGGATCAGGCGGCCCTGCCGGGCGGTGTCCGAAATCTCGCGCGCGAACCAGAACACATAGAACGCACAGGCCCCGGCGGTGAAAGCCAGGACCCAGTCGAACCACGGGATGTACCTGCGCGGCGAGCTCTTGAACGCCGGATAGGCAAGGAAGGCGAGGAAGACCGCAAAGGTCAGGTGGATGGGCCGGGTCTGTTCCGATCCCAGCACCCGGATCCACGACACGTCCTGGGCGAACCAGAACTGCGGCTCGGCGATCCAGATCTGGAACAGCGACCACGCCAGCGCGACCAGCGCGATCAGGGCCATCACGAAGCGGCTGTCCGGCGCCCGGGCCCCGCTGTCGGTGCTTGCGACAAGGTCCTGCAGTTCCTCGTCGCTGAATTGGCGTCCGCCCTTGCGCTGCGCGTCCTCGACCATGCCTTGCCCTCGCTGTCGGGCCACGCCCCGGCGTGCACCCCGGAAAAGTAAGGGCCCGCCGCTGTCTGCGGCGGGCCCCGGTCGGGTCGGATCCGGGGGCGCGCGCCCCAGGACCTGTGACCGTCAGTCCGTCAGGCCCGCATCCGCGAAGTAACGCGCGGCCCCGTCATGGATCGGCGCCGACAGCCCGTCCGACACCATCTCGGAGGGGTCGAGCGATTCCAGCGCCGGGTGCAGCGCGCGGAACTGGTCGAGGTTCTCGAAGATCGCGCGGGTGACATGGAACACCACCTCCTCGGGGACGGCGGCGGAGGTCACGAAGGTCGCGCCGACGCCGAAGGTCGAGATGTCCTCGTCGGTGCCGCGGTACATGCCGCCGGGGATGGTGGCCATGCGGTAGTAGTCACGCTCGTCCACCAGCGCGCGGATCACGTCGTTGTCGACGTTCACCAGCACGGTGTCGCAGGCGGTCGTGGCCTCCTGGATCGCGCCCGACGGGTGGCCGACGGTATAGACGATGGCGTCGATGTTGCCGTCGCACAGCGCCTGCGCCTGCTCACCGGCCTGCAGCTCGGTGGTCAGCGCGAAGCTGTCCATGGTCCAGCCCATGGCCTCCATCACGACTTCCATCGTGCCGCGCTGTCCCGAGCCGGGGTTGCCGACGTTGACGCGCTTGCCTTCCAGATCCTCGAAGTTGGTGATCCCGGCGTCTGCGCGGGCCACGACGGTGAACGGCTCGGGGTGCAGCGCGAACACCGCGCGCAGGTCCTCGAACGCGCCGTCCTCCTCGAAGCGCGAGGTGCCGTTGAAGGCGTGGTACTGCCAGTCGGACTGCGCCACGCCGAACTCCAGCTCACCCGAGCGCAGGGCGTTGATGTTGAAGATCGAGCCGCCGGTGGATTCCACCCCGCAGCGGATGCCGTGCTCGGCCCGGTCGCGGTTGACCAGTCGGCAGATCGCGCCGCCGGCGGGGTAGTACACGCCGGTCACGCCGCCCGTGCCGATCGAGATGAAGGTCTGTTCCTGCGCCTGCGCGGCGCCACCGGCGATCAGGCCCAGCGTGGCCACACCCGTAAGAACCATCCTGTTCATGTTGTCGTCTCCCTTTGGTCGCGGATTTCACCGCTTTTTTCGGGGGGGCGACAGCCCCCCGTCACATGGCGACCGAACAAACCCGTTGCGCCCCGGACTGTCAACCGCGTGGACGGCTGGCAAACACCTCTCCGCCGGGCCGGGCGGCGTTTTCCAGAAGGTTGCGCGCATGGCCCGCCACCGAGCGGGCACAAATCAGCGTGAGCGTGGACGGCGCGCTGCGCCACAGCGCCACGGCGATCCGGGCGGCGCGGGTCCGGCGGATCTCTCCGTCCGGCAGGCGGGCGATGTCGACGGGGCAGAGCTTCATCACGACCTCGTCGGCGCGCGGCCCGCAGATGTGGAACGCCGCGCGCGCATCGCTGACATCGACCAGCGTGACCGCCTCCGAGGCCCCGCGCAGCGCGTCGGCCACCGCATCGGCGGGCAGCAGCAGCAACAGCTCGTCGGGGGACATCCACGCCACCGCCCGCGCCCCGTCACGGCTGAGGCCGCGCGTCCCGGGCACCGCCAGGCCGGTGGCCGCGCGCACCGCCTCGGCCACGCCCGGGTCGGACAGATCGCCGCGCAGGCAGACCATGCCCATCGGCGCCGCCGCCGTGATCGTGGCCAGGGCCGCGCCGGGTGTCGTCACGCTCTCAGCCATCAAGCCGCCCTCCCTGCGGGTCGAAGAATACCGGGTCCACGATGCGCGCCTTCATCTGGCTGGCGGCGCCCACGGGAAAGGTCAGCACCTCGCCCATCCGTTCAGGCCCGCGCCGCACCAGCCCCAGCGCGATCCCGCGCCCCAGCGTCGGCGAGTAGTAGCTGGAGGTCACGCGTCCGTCGGTCTCGCGCTGGTAGGTGTCGGTGTAGCCGCCGGTGACGCTGTAGGCGCCATGCGGCAGCACGCTGCCCGTCAGCGTCTCCAGCCCCACCAGCCGCCAGCGCTCGGGATCGCGCAGGTGGCTGCGCTCCAGCCCGCGCTTGCCCAGGAAATCGGCCTTTTTCGCGCCGGTGGGCAGGCCCAGGTCGCCCGGGGTGACGGTGCCGTCGGTCTCGTCCCCGACCATGATGAAGCCCTTTTCGGCGCGCATCACATGCAGCGCCTCGGTGCCGTAGGGCATGATGCCCCATTCGGCCCCGGCGGCCATCAGCCGGTCCCACAGCGCCGGACCCTGGCTTGCGGGGACCGCGACCTCGAAGCCCAGCTCTCCGGAGAACGACACCCGCAGGACGCGCGCGTCAAAATCCCCCAGCCGTCCCGCCGCCCAGCGCATGTGGCCCAGCGCGTCGGCCGACAGGTCCATGCCGCCCAGCTTCTGCAGGACGCGCCGCGCGTTGGGGCCGGCCACGGCGATCTGTGCGAGCTGCTCGGTCAGGTCGATCACATGGACCTTCCAGTCCCACCATTCGCACTGCAGCCAGTCCTCCATCCAGCCGTGCACGGCCTCGGCCCCGCCGGTGGTGGTGTGGCACAGCCACGTCGTCGCATCGATGCGCGCCACCACCCCGTCATCGAAGACAAAGCCGTTCTCGGTGCACATCACCCCATAGCGGCAGCGCCCCACCGCCAGCGTCGACATCGTGCCGGTATAGAGCATGTCGAGGAACCGCCCCGCATCCGGCCCCCGCACCAGGATCTTGCCCAGCGTCGAGGCATCCAGCACCCCCACCGTCTGGCGCGTGTTGAGCACTTCGCGGTTGACCGCCTTGGCCGGTGTCTCGCCGGGGCGGACATAGGCGTGGGGGCGTCGCCACTGGCCCACGGGCTCCCAGCGGGCGCCGTGGGCGGCGTGCCAGGCATGCATCGGGGTCTCGCGCACCGCCTGGAACAGCTCGCCGCGCGCTTCGGCGGCGATGGCGCCCAGGGTCAGCGGCGTCCAGGGCGGGCGGAAGGTGGTGGTGCCGGTCTCGGCGATGCCCGCGCCGCGCGCGGCGGCCAGCACCGCCAGCCCGTTGATGTTGGACAGCTTGCCCTGGTCGGTGGCCATGCCCAGCGTGGTGTAGCGCTTGGCGTGCTCCACGCTCTCGAACCCCTCGCGGGCGGCCAGCTCCACGTCGGTGACCTTCACGTCGTTCTGGAAGTCGAGGAACATCCGGGACTTCAGGCGCGGCCCCGCGCCTTCGGGCATGGTCCAGACCGGCAGGATGGCGCGCTCCTCGGGGGCCTCGGCCACGGGGGCGGGGGTGTGGCCGGGGTGCCCGGTTTCCGCTGCGGCGCGCAGCCCGGCGGCATGGGCATCCGCCAGCGCCTGCGGCCCCCACAGCGCGCCCGCGGCGGCGCCTGCGGGGATCACGAATACCGCGCCGTCATGGCCGGTGGGGCCCTGTGCGGGGTCGGGGCGGAACATCGCGCCGTCGGCATCCCACACCACCTTGCCGCCCGCATGGGACCACAGGTGCACCGCCGGCGACCAGCCGCCCGACATCGCCACCGCGTCACAGGCGATCTGCGCGCTCACGCATGCGCCGTTGCCGCTGTGGCGGCACAGCGTGACCCCGGTGACGCCGATGTCGCCCTGCACGGCCTCGATGGCGCTGCCGTCGTGGATGGGGATGCCATGCGCGCGCACCTGCTGCGCCAGCGGACCGGGCAGGGTGTCGCGGGCGTCGACGACGGCGGCGACCTCCACCCCGGCCTCCCGCAGCGCCAGCGCGGTGCGATAGGCGTCGTCGTTGTTGGTGACCACCACCACACGCCGCCCCACCGCCACGCCGTAATTCACCGCATAATCGCGCACCGCCGACGCCAGCATCACCCCCGGCACGTCGTTGCCCGCGAACGCCAGCGGCCGCTCGATCGCGCCGTTCGCCGCGATCACACGGCCCGCCCGGATGCGCCACAGCCGCTGGCGCGGCGCCGCGATCCCCGCGCCTGCGTCCTGCGGCCATTCATCGGCCAGCACATAGCCGTGGTCGTGCACCGCCGTCAGCGAGGTGTTGGTCCGCAGCGTGACGTTCGCCAGCCCCTCGAGGGCTGCGACGGTGGCGGTGACCCAGGCCTCGGCGGGGTGTCCGTCGATCACCAGCCCGTCGACGACCGCGCGCCCGCCCCAGTGGCCTGTCTCCTCCAGCACGATGACGCGCGCGCCGCCCTGCGCCGCCGCCCAGGCCGCCGCAAGGCCCGCGACGCCGCCGCCCGCCACCACCACATCGGCAAAGGCGTGAAGCTGCTCATAGCGGTCGGGGTCCACCCCCTCGGGCGCGCGGCCAAGGCCGGCGGCGCGGCGGATCAGCGGCTCATAGACATGTTTCCAGAACGGGCGCGGCCACAGGAAGGTCTTGTAGTAGAACCCCGCCGGCAGCACCCTTGCCAGCCGGTCCGCGATCCGCCCCACATCGAACGCCAGCGACGGCCAGCGGTTCTGGCTGTGCACCACCATCCCCTCCGACAGCTGCACCGAGGTGGCGCGCACGTTCGGTTCGGCCCGCGCGCCGGTGTCGAGGCCCATCAGCGCGTTCGGCTCGGCGCTGTCGGCGGTCACCGGGCCGCGCGGGCGGTGGTACTTGAACGAGCGGCCCTGGAGCATCCGCCCCTCGGCCAGCAGCGCCGAGGCCAGCGTGTCGCCCGCCTGTCCCCGCAGCGGCGCGTCGTCGAAGGTGAAGCGCACCCGCCGCGTCCGGTCGATCAGCCGACCCCCGGTCTCCAGACGATGCGCGCTCATGCCGGGGCCTCCGCGGCGGGGGCGCGCAGATCGGCGGCCAGATCGACGGGCGGTTCGGCGGCCAGATCGGCGGGCGGTTCGGTGGTGCGGGCGCTGTAGGTGCCCAGCACCCGCAGCGTCCGGGTGCAGCGTGCGGCCAGGAACCACTTGCCGCAGCCATAGGCGTGCCGCCAGCGTTCGAAATGCACGCCGCGGGGGTTGTCGCGCTGGAACATGTAGGCCTCGAAGGCGTCATCGGGGGTGCCCGGACCCGCGCGGCGCAGATGCGCGGCGCCGCCGGGGGCGAACTCGGTTTCCTCGGCACTCACGCCGCAGCAGGGGCAGGTCAGCATCAGCATGGCAAATTCGTCGTCTGGACTGGGATCGGAAACGCGGCGGGCCGGCGGGCGTCCGCACGCACGACAAGACGCCGCGCGGCCCGGGGCACACGCGGCGTACCGGGGACATGGCCCCCGCAGGACGGCGGGCAAGCCCCGCCCGAGCGCTCAGTCGAAGCTGGGCAGCTCGATGGTGACCTCGTTGCGCTGGTCGAGGGGGTCGCCGTCGCTGGCGACATACCACACCAGCCCTGCGACCACGATGACGAGGGCGCCGATGATGAACCCGAGCATTGGCGAGCCGCCGCGCATGGGATGACCTCCTGTGTCGTTGTGCCTGACACGACAACGACACGGCCGGGCGCGCGGTTCCGCCGCGCGATCAATGCGCCACCCCCGCAGCGACGCTTTCGTCGATGAAGCGGCCCTCGCGGAACCGCTCCAGCCCGAAGGGCGCGGCCAGCGGGCCGGGGGCCTCGTTCGCCACCATCTCGGCCATGGCCCAGCCCGAGCCGGGGATCGCCTTGAACCCGCCGGTGCCCCAGCCGCAGTTGATGTAGCAGCCCCCCAGCGGCGTGGGCGACAGGATCGGCGAGCGGTCGCCGGTCATGTCCACGACCCCGCCCCATTGCCGCAGCATCTTCAGCCGCGACAGCATCGGGAACGTCTCCACCAGCGCGCGCACCGTCTCCTCGATGTGGTGCCACGATCCGCGCTGGGTGAAGTTGTTGAAGCCGTCCGCGCCGCCGCCGATCACCATCTCGCCCTTGTCGGACTGGCTGAGGTAGCCGTGCACGGTGTTGGCCATCACCACCACGTCCATGCAGGGCTTCACCGGCTCGGACACCAGCGCCTGCAGCGTCACCGATTCGACCGGTAGCCGGAACCCGGCCATCTGCGCCAGCCGCCCCGAGTGGCCCGCGACCACGATCGCCAGCCGCTCGCAGCCGATGGCCCCGCGCGTGGTCTCCACCCCGCTCACGCGGCCCGCGTCCGAGCGCACGCCGGTGACCTCGCAGTTCTCGAGGATGTGCATGCCCATGGCCGAGCACGCCCGCGCATAACCCCAGGCGACCGCGTCGTGGCGCGCGGTGCCCGCGCGCGGCTGCCACAGCGCGCCCAGAACCGGGTATCGCGGCCCGTCCAGCCGGATGATCGGCACGCGCTTCTGCACCTCCTCGGGCGTGATGAAGCGCGTCTCCACCCCCTGAAGATAGTTCGCGCGCGCCGTGCGCAGATAGCCGCGCACCTCGTGTTCGGTCTGGGCCAGCATCATCACGCCGCGGGGGCTGAACATGACGTTGTAGTTCAGCTCCTGGCTCAGCCCCTCATAGAGCGCGCGGGATTTCTCGTAGATCGCGCTGGAGGCATCCTGGAGGTAGTTCGACCGGATGATCGTGGTGTTGCGCCCGGTGTTGCCGCCGCCCAGCCAGCCCTTCTCCAGCACCGCCACGTCCGTGATGCCGTGGTTGCGCCCGAGGTAATAGGCGGTCGCCAGCCCGTGTCCGCCCGCGCCCACCACGATCACCTTGTAGCGATCACGGGGCAGGGGGCTGTCCCAGGTCCGGGGCCAGCCGGTGTGTCCCGTCAGCGCCCCGCGCACCAGCGCGAGTGCGGAATGGCTCATGCGCACGCGCAACCCTCCTGTCCTTGCCGCAAACCCCTCCCACCGTGCCGCGATTTCGCCGCTGGTTTCAAGCGACAGGATCGCGAGCGCGGCGCCCCCGCCGGGCGGTCCCGCACAAGCGTCGCGATGCCGCAACGGGGTTCCACCTGTGCGGCGCGTTGTCTATGTCCTGCACCAGACGGATGGACGAGGGACGGCATGGCATTCTGGATCACGGCGGGCATCCTGTCGGCACTGGTGGGGTTGACGATCTATCTTGGGTTGGTGCGGCCGGGCCAGCGGACTCCGCTGTCGGCCGACGGGCTGTCCGAGCGGATGGACATCAAGGTCTATCGTGACCAGCTGCGCGAGGTGGAGCGCGATGTGGCGCGCGGCATCCTGTCGCCCACCGACGCCGAGCGGCTGCGGCTGGAGATCTCGCGCCGCATCCTCGATGCCGACCGTCTTGGCGCGGGCCCGGCCGAGGCGCTGTCGCCGATGCCGCGCTGGGCCCGCTGGACGGGCATCGCCGTGATCCCGGTGATGATCCTTGGCGCGTTCGTGATCTACAACAGCCATGGCGCACCGGGGTATCCCGACATGCCGCTGGCGCAACGGCTGGCCGATGCCCGCGAGGCGCGCATCACCCGCACCGCGCAGGCCGTGGCCGAGGCCGAGATGACCGCCCGGGCCACCATCCAGGGGGCCGGCGCGCCCAGCCTGCGCCCGGAGATCCCGGAGGAGGACGCAGCCCTCGTGCAGCGCCTGCGCGATGCGCTGCGCACCCGGCCCGACGACCTTCAGGGGCACCGCCTGCTGGTGGTCAGCGAGGCGTCGCTGGGCAATTTCGACGCGGCGCTTGTCGCGCAACGCAGGGTTCTGGCGCTGATGGGCGATGACGCCGGCCCCGACGAGGCGCGCCTGCTGCGCGAGCTGGAGCAGCTCGCGGGGGGGGCGGAGGCGCTGGCCGCACGGGCGGACGCGCTGGAGGCAAGCGACAGCACCCGCGAGGCATGGGACGAGCTGGTCAACACCGCGATGGCGCTCGATGACCTGCGCATGGCCCACACCCTCAAGGGGCGCGCGATTGCCGCGCTGGGCGATGCGGCGACGGCCGACGACCACACCATCCACGCCGACCTGATGATCATGTCGGCGGGCGGATATGTCTCGCCCGAGGCCGAGGCGGCGCTGGAGCGGGCGCTGCGCATGGACCCGGGCAATCCGCTGGCGCGCTACTTCACCGGGCTGATGCTGTCGCAGAACGACCGACCCGACCTGACCTTCCGCATCTGGGAACAGCTGTTGCAGGACAGCGCCCCCGACGCGCCCTGGGTCGCGCCGATCCGCGCCAACATCGAGTTCATGGCCGCGCGCGCGGGCGTCAACTACAGCCTGCCGCCCGCGGGCGCGGCCTCCGCACCGCGCCTGACCGATGCCGACCTCGAGGCGGCCCGTGACATGGACCCCGGGGCCCGTGTGCAGATGATCGAGGGCATGGTCGCGGGCCTGTCGCAGCGCCTCGCGACCCAGGGCGGCAGCGCCGAGGAGTGGGGCCGCCTGATCGCCGCCCACGGCGTGCTCGGCAACACCGCCGAGGCCGCGGCGATCTGGACCGAGGCGCAGGCCGTCTTTGGTGCCCGCCCCGAACAGCTGGAGGTGATCCGCACCGCCGCCCGCGAGGCCGGCGTGGCGGACTGACACCGCCGCTGGCGCTGGCGGACAGTTGGCCCGTCCGCCGCCGCTCTCCCTGAACCGCCGCGTGATGGCACCGGGGCGCCCGGCCTGACACAAGGGCGTTGCTCCATGCGACCGGCCCGGGCAGGGCCCGCCGCAATGCCGCACGCCCCTGCCGACGGCGATCCGTCGCCATCGGAAGGGGCGGGGGCGGGGGCTTCAGCCCTCCAGCACAACCCGGGCGTGGCGCTTGCGCCCGGCGGTCAGCTTGACCGGCGACGCGAGTCGTTCGGCGTCAATCATGGACCCCGCATCCGTCACCGCCACATCGTCCAGCCGCGCACCGCCCTCGGCGATCAGCCGCTTGGCGTCCTTGCCGGATTTCGCCAGCCCCGCGCGCACGAACAGCTGCGCCACCGTCACACCCTGTGCGACCTCGGCCGCTGTCAGCGCCAGCGTCGGCAGATCCTCTCCGGTGCCGCCCTGCTCGAACACCTCGCGGGCGGTGGCCTCGGCGGCCTCGGCGGCCTCGGGGCCATGCAGGAGCCGCGTCACCTCGCGCGCCAGAAGGGCCTTGGCGGTGTTGATCTCCGCGCCCTGCAGGCTGCCCAGCCGCGCGCACTCCGCCACGGGCAGATCGGTATAGAGCTTGAGGAACCGCCCCACATCGGCGTCGGTGGTGTTGCGCCAGAACTGCCAGAACTCATACGGCGACAGCATCGCCGCGTTCAGCCATACCGCCCCGCCCGCGGACTTGCCCATCTTGCGCCCGTCCGACGTCGTCAGCAGCGGCGAGGTCAGCCCGAACACGCCCCGGTCCGCCACCCGCCGCGTCAGGTCGATGCCGTTGATGATGTTGCCCCACTGGTCCGAGCCCCCCATCTGCAACAGACAGCCATGCCGGCGGTTCAGCTCCAGAAAATCATAGGCCTGCAGGATCATGTAGTTGAATTCGAGGAACGACAGCGACTGCTCGCGGTCCAGCCGTGACTTCACGCTTTCGAAGCTGAGCATCCGGTTGACGCTGAAATGCCGGCCGATGTCGCGCAGGAACTCCAGGTAGTTCAGCCCGTCCAGCCACTCGGCATTGTCCAGCAGGATCGCATCCGTCGGCCCGTCGCCGAAGGTCAGGTACTGTGCGAACACCGCCTTCATGCCGGCGATGTTGGCCGCGATCTGCTCGGGCCCCAGCAGCGGACGTTCGTCCGCGCGGAACGACGGGTCGCCCACCTTGGTGGTCCCGCCGCCCATCAGCACGATGGGCTTGTGGCCCGCCCGTTGCAGGTGGCGCAGCATCATGATGTTCAGCAGATGCCCCACATGCAGCGACGGCGCCGTGGCGTCGTAGCCGATGTACGCCGGCACGACCCCTGCCATCAGCGCCGCGTCCAGCCCCGACAGGTCGGTGCAGTCGGCCAGATAGCCGCGCGCCATCAGCGTGCGCAGGAAATCGGATTTCGGCTGGTGGGTCATGGCGGTCTCGTTCATTCTGGGGTGCGCGGACAGGTTCGGGCGCGCGGGCCGCTATAGCCCCGCGATGGCACAAGGGAAAGGGCGATGGGTCAGACGCAGGGCGCCCCGGTCTGGGCGCTGGGGACGATGTCGGGAACGTCGCTCGATGGGGTGGACGCGTGCCTGGTGCGGACCGACGGGGTGCACATCCACGACATCGGGCCGGGCGGGTACCGCCCCTATTCCGGGTCCGAGCGCGCGGTGCTGCGCGCGGCGCTCGGGCTGTGGCCCGGCGACCCGGGCGTGGCCGAGGCGGCGGCCGTGGTCGAGGACGCCCACGCCGCGCTGCTCGCGCCGCTGCTGGCCCGCCACCCCGAGGTGCGCCTCGTGGGGTTTCATGGCCAGACGCTGGCGCACGATCCCGCCGGGCGCGGTACCCACCAGGCGGGATGCGGTGCGCGGCTGGCGGCCCGGCTGGGCTGTCCGGTCGCGTGGGATTTCCGCACGGCCGATGTGGCCGCAGGCGGGCAGGGCGCGCCGCTGGCGCCGTTCTATCACTTCGCCTGTGTGGCGCGGGCCGGGGCGACGGTGCCGGTCGCCATGCTCAACCTCGGGGGGGTGGGCAATCTGACATGGGTGGACCCGTCCGCGCCCGATCCCGGGGCGCCCGGGGCGCTGGTGGCGTTCGACACCGGCCCGGCGAATGCGCCGCTTGATGATCTGATGGCGGCGCGGCGGGGCGGGGTGCAGGATACCGATGGCGTGCTTGCCGCCTCGGGACGCGTGGCTGAGGGGGTGTTGCAGCGTCTTCTTACCGCGCCCTATCTGCGGCAGCCGCCACCCAAGTCTCTGGACAGGAACGACTTCCCCGATCTTCTGCCCGCATTGGCGGATCTGTCGGATGCCGATGCGCTGGCCACCGCGACGGCGTTCTCGGCGGCCTGTGTGGCGGCGGGCCTGGCGCATCTGCCGCAGCCCCCCGCGCGGCTTCTGGTGACCGGGGGCGGGCGCCACAACCCCACCCTTGTGACGATGCTGGCGCAGCGCTGCGCCTGCCCGGTGGCGCCGGTCGAATCGATCGGCCTCGATGGTGACCTGCTGGAGGCGCAGGCCTTTGCCCATCTCGCGGTGCGGGTGTCGCGCGGCCTGCCGTTGTCGGCCCCCGGGACCACCGGCGTCCCCGCACCCTGTGCGGGCGGGCGTCTCAGCCGGCCCGCGCCGCTCCCGGCCGCTCCCGGCGCCCGGGCCGCTTCTCCGTCCGCCGGTCAGGAGCGCTCCCGCCCATAGCCGGCGGCGTTCAGCCGCCGGCGGGGCGCGCCGCCGAGGGGGCTCGATGCCCCCGAGGCGGCGGCTTCCGGCGCGGCCCTCGCGCCTGTCAGCGGCGCACGGTCACCCGCTCCATCCGGTCGGGTTCGGCCACGGTGCCGTTCTGCGCGGGGCTGCCGCGCCGGATCGCGTCCACGACGTCCATGCCCTCGATCACACGCCCCACCACCGTGTACTGCCCGTCCAGGTGCGGCGCGGGCGCGAACATGATGAAGAACTGCGAATTGGCGCTGTCGGGGCTTTGCGACCGCGCCATCCCCACCACCCCGCGCTGGAACGGCAGCCGCGAGAATTCGGCCGCCAGGTTCGGCAGTTCCGATCCGCCCATCCCCGCCCGCGCGGTGTCGCCATCGCTGCGGCCAAACCGCACGTCGCCGGTCTGCGCCATGAAGCCGTCGATCACCCGGTGGAACACGACCCCGTCATAGGCGCCCTGTTCGGCCAGCGCGATCAGCCGCTCGGCATGGCCCGGGGCCACGTCGTCGCGCAGGTCGATCACCACCTCGCCCGTGGCGCCCTCGGCCGAGCCCGCCGCGACCTCGATCACCAGATAGGGGCCGCCGGTGTCCACCACCTCCGGCTCGGACTGCGCCGACAGCGCGCCCGTGCCATAGGCATAGACCCCGCCCAGGATCGCGAAGCCCAGCGCCAGCAGCCCGCCTGCCAGCAGCCCCTCACGCTTCATCGGAGGCCACCCGCACGCGGATCATCCGGTCCGGCGACGCCGGCGGCTCGCCCCGCGTCACCGCGTCCACATGCTCCATCCCCGAGATCACCCGGCCATAGACCGTGTACTGCCCGTTCAGGAAATGGTTGTCGGCGAAGTTGATGAAGAACTGCGAATTCGCGCTGTTGGGGTTGGACGACCGGGCCGCCCCCAGGGTGCCGCGGTCGTGCGGGATCTTGCTGAACTCGGCCGGCAGGTCGGGCATGTCCGATCCGCCGGTGCCCGCGCGCCGCACGTCACCGCCCTTGTCGAGGTTGCCGTGCGCCACGTCGCCGGTCTGCGCCATGAACCCCTCGATCACGCGATGGAAGACCACCCCGTCATAGGCCCCGGCCCGCGCCAGCGCCTTCATCCGCTCGGCATGCTTCGGCGCCACGTCGGGCAGCAGCGCGATCGTCACCGTGCCTCCCGCCAACTCCATCAGGATCGTGTTCTCAGGATCTGCGATGTCGGCCATCCGGCCCTCCTGCTGCAAATGTCGTGTCGTCCAACACCCTATGCCCTGCCCGATCCGAGGAAAAGCCCTCCGCGGCGGCCGTCCGCGCCGTGCACGCGGGCGTGAACGGTTGACGCGCCGCCCGCCAGCAGAGACAACGGTCCGCAACCGACAGGAGCAAGGTCGCATGGGCTGGAAGACACTCGACGACATGAACTTTGCGGGCAAGGCAGCGCTGGTGCGCGTGGACCTCAACGTTCCGGTGCGCGACGGCGAGGTCACCGACACCGCGCGCATCGAAGGCATCCTGCCCACGATCCGCCACATCCTCGACGCGCAGGGCAAGGTCGTGCTGCTGGCGCATTTCGGCCGCCCCAAGGGCGCGCCGGACCCCTCGATGTCGCTGCGCGTCGTGCTGCCGGCGCTCGAGGCGGCGCTCGGATGCCCCGTGGCCTTTGCCGATGACTGCATCGGCGGGCCCGCCAAGCGCGCGGTCGGCACCATGGAGGCCGGCGAGGTGGTGTTGCTCGAAAACACCCGCTTCCACGCCGAGGAGGAGCGCAACGACCCCGCCTTTGCCGCCTCGATGGCCGCGCTGGCCGATGTCTATGTCAACGACGCGTTCTCGGCCGCGCACCGGGCGCATGCCTCGACCGAAGGGGTGGCGCGGCTGTTGCCGTCGTGCGCCGGCCGCCTGATGGAGGCCGAGCTGAAGGCGCTGGAGGCCGCGCTGGGCAGCCCCGAGCGCCCCGTCGTGGCCATCGTCGGCGGCGCCAAGGTCTCCACCAAGATCGCGCTGCTGGAGAACCTTGTGTCCAGGGTCGACCACCTGGTGATCGGCGGCGGCATGGCCAACACCTTTCTGGCGGCCGAGGGCACGCAGGTCGGCCGCTCGCTGTGCGAGCATGACATGGCCGAGACCGCCCGCGCCATCCTTGCGGCCGCGCGCGATGCGGGCTGCACCGTGCATCTGCCGCGCGACATCGTGGTCGCCGCCGCGCTGGAGCCCGGGACGGAGACCCGGACCCTGCCGGTCGACGCCTGCCCCGAGGACGCGATGATCCTCGACATCGGCCCCGAGACGCGCGCGCATCTGGATGGCGTGTTCGAGCTGTGCCGCACGCTGATCTGGAACGGCCCGCTGGGCGTCTTCGAGGTGCCGCCCTTCGATGCGGGCACCCTTGCCGCCGCCCTCAAGGTCGCCGAGCTGACCGACGCGGGGCGCCTCGTCTCCGTCGGCGGTGGCGGTGATACGGTCGCGGCGCTGCGGGCCGCGGGCGTGGCCGACCGGCTGACGTATCTGTCCGGCGCGGGCGGGGCATTCCTGGAGTGGATGGAGGGGCGGACGCTGCCCGGTGTCGCGGTGTTGCAGGCGCACTGAGCCGAGCGGGTGCGCGGCGCTCAGCCCAGCGCCGCGCGCAGCGCGCGTGCCAGCGTGTCGACATCCGGCACCGGCTGGACGAACTCCAGCAGGCTCGCCTCGGCAAAGCCGTGCGCGACCACATGCTCCAGCAGCGCCATCAGCGGCGCCCAGTACCCGTCAATGTCCAGCAGGAAGATCGGCTTGGCGTGCAGCCCAAGCTGGCGCCAGGTCAGCACCTCGAAGAACTCGTCCAGCGAGCCCGCGCCGCCGGGCAGCACCACGACCGCGTCGGAATTCACGAACATCACCTTCTTGCGCTCGTGCATCGTCTCGGTGACGACCACGTCCGGTCCCGCCCAGCTCCGCGCGGCGGTGGGGGCCGTCTGTCCACGCTCGCGGGTCAGCAGGTGCAGCGGGATCACCCCCAGCGTGCCCGCCCCGGCGCCCGAGGCCGCGCGCGCCACCTCGCCCATCAGGCCGACGTCGCCCGCGCCATAGACCAGCCGCCACCCCTCGGCGGCCAGCAGCGCGCCCAGCGCGCGCGCGGCCTGTGCATAGGCCGGCTGGGCGCCATTTCGTGCGCCGCAGAACACACAGACAGAGCGTTGCGATGGGGTCATGGGCGCGCGGCCTTGTGCTGGGGAACGGCTGGGGGTGTGATACCGTCGGCGCGGGCATCCCACAAGTGGCGGTCCGGGCGGGGCGGGGCCATGGGCCCCGATCGCGACCCGATCGCGACCCGATCGCGGTACCCTGTGGCGGCACTGGCCCCGTCCCTGCCGCCCACCGTCCCGCCGGTTGCGACACTGGCACCGCCGACCGCCCCGTCCCTGACGATGCTCGCGCGTCACGCCCGAACCGCCACAGATGCTGCCGACGTACCCGGACGGCATGCGCCCCCTGGCCCATGGGGGCGACGGGCGGACCCGCCAATGCGGTCGTGGAGGCCATCGGGCAGGGCCGCGACGGTGCGGTGCGGGTCTCGGGCCGTGCGATGGCGCCCCTGGGGGGCGGTGCGGACATACCCCGACCGCGCGTTGCGTGGGACGCCGGGGGATGGCGCGGAGGGCTGGATGGGCGCCGCCGGGGATCGATGCCGGGACCCACACCCTGCGCGGGAACGAGATCGGCGCCACCGGCGCCGTCGTGTCGCGGTTCGAGGCCCATTCCGCCGCGAGGCCCCCGCGCGGTTGTCGGCGCTGGCATCCGCGCTGGCATCCGGCCCTGGCATCCGGAAATGGGCCACGGGCCGGGGCGATCCCTGTGCCGCCGGGCCACGCGCTCCGGGTCACCTCGCGCAAGGCGTCCGGCCCGGGCACGCCCTTGCCGCAGCTGGACCGGGCCAACCGCGCGCCGATCCGAGATCCCGACCCGATCTTTGCGGCACAGGTCGTCGCCCTGCCTGAAACCGATCCCGCCAATGCCCGCCCCGCCCCGCCGAGCGCCGGGGACTGGTCATTGCCGCGCCCCCGGCATAGGGTCCGCCGCGCCAGCCCAAGGGGGCACCGCCCCACCGAGGAGCGCCAGCCATGAGACCGCTTTCCGATGCGGGCCGCCGGACGGCGCCCGCCCAGGTGGCCGCCGCCGAAGCCGCGGCCACCGCCCAGGACGCCGCCGAACGCCAGCGTGGCCTGCGTACCATCCGCCGCGTGCTGCCCTATGTCTGGCCCGAGGGCGAGGCCTGGGCGCGCAGGCGCGTGGCCGGTGCGCTGGCCGCACTGGTCATGGCCAAGCTGATCGCGGTGGGCACGCCGCTTCTGTACAAGCTGGCGGTCGATACGCTGGGTGGCGAGGCGCAGGGCCCGGGCGTGCTGCTGGCGCTGGGGGCGGTCGGCCTGACGGTGGCCTACGGTCTGGCGCGGCTGATGACCGTCGGCTTTCAGGAACTGCGGGACGTGCTGTTCGCCCGCGTGGGCCAGCGCGCCCTGCGACAACTGGCGCTTGAGACGTTCGGGCATATCCACCGCCTCTCGCAGCGGTATCACCTGACGCGCAAGACCGGGGGGCTGAGCCGGATCATCGAGCGCGGGGTGAAGGGGGTCGACTTCCTGCTGCGGTTCCTCGTGTTCTCCATCGGGCCGCTGCTGCTGGAGCTGACGCTGGTGGCGGTGATCCTGTTCGTGCTGTTCGACGTCTGGTACCTGGTCGCGGTGGCGGGGACGGTCGCGCTGTATGTGATCTTCACCTTCCGGGTGACCGAATGGCGGGTGCGCATCCGGCGCGAGATGAACGCCCAGGACACCGACGCCAACCAGAAGGCCGTCGACAGCCTGCTGAACTACGAGACCGTCAAGTATTTCAACGCCGAAGGCTGGGAGGCGGGGCGCTATGACGGCGCGATGGCGCGCTATGAGGCGGCCGCCGTCAGGACGAGCTATTCGCTGGCGTTCCTGAATGTGGGGCAGACGGTGATCATCACCTCGGGGCTGGTGGCGGTGATGGTGCTGGCGGCGCTGGGGGTGCAGCGGGGCGACCTGACGGTGGGCGATTTCGTCATGGTCAACGCCTACATGATCCAGATCACCCTGCCGCTGGGGTTCCTCGGCACGGTCTATCGCGAGATCCGGCAGGCGCTGGTGGACATGGGCGAGATGTTCGACCTGCTGGGCCAACCCCCCGAGGTCGCGGACAAGCCCGGCGCACGGGCGCTGAAGGTGTCGGGCGGCGCGGTGACGTTCGACGACGTGGCCTTTGGCTATGACCCGGAGCGCGCGATCCTCAAGGGGATTTCGCTACGGGTCGGCGCGGGTGAGACGGTGGCGATCGTCGGGCCCACCGGGGCGGGGAAATCCACCATCGGGCGGCTGCTGTTCCGGTTCTATGACGTGACGGGCGGGGCGCTGCGCATCGACGGGCAGGACGTGCGCGACGTGACGCTCGACAGCCTGCATGCGGCGATCGGGGTGGTGCCGCAGGATACGGTGCTGTTCAACGACACCATCGGCTACAACATCGCCTACGGCAGGCCCGGGGCGACGCGCGCCGAGGTGGAGGCCGCGGCGCGGGCGGCGCGCATCCACGACTTCATCGCGGCGCTGCCGCAGGGCTATGACACCCAGGTCGGCGAGCGGGGGCTGAAGCTGTCGGGCGGCGAGAAGCAGCGCGTGGGAATTGCGCGCACGATCCTGAAGGACCCGCCGATCCTGCTGCTGGACGAGGCGACCTCGGCGCTGGACACGCAGACCGAGCGCTCGATCCAGGGCGAGCTGGAGGCGATGGGGCAGGGGCGCACGGTGCTGGTGATCGCGCATCGGCTGTCGACGGTGGTGCGCGCGGATCGCATCGTGGTGCTGGAGGACGGCCGGATCGTGGAGGAGGGGCATCACGATGCCTTGCTGGCGCGGGGCGGCAAATACGCGGCGATGTGGATGCGGCAGGGGCAGGGCGCCGACGGCTGAGAGGCCTGCCAAGGGGGGCCGGGAGAGCGGGTCGGAGGGGAGCCCGCGCGGGGGGCATCGAGCCCCCCGCGCGGGCGACGTCGCGGCGGGCCGCGCCGCCCGGCGCCCGGCCCCGACCGCGCGCGTGCATGCTGGGACGACTGCAGGCCGGGACGGCTGCAGGCTGGGACGACTGCGGGCCGGGACGACTGCGGGCCGGATCGGGTGGGCCAAGTCGAGTGGCGCAGATCGAGTGGGCCAGGTCGAGTGAGG
>NZ_NHSD01000281.1 GCF_016653255.1 Rhodobaculum claviforme | reverse complement strand
CCCACCCCCCAGCCGCGCAGCGCCCCTTCGATCGAGGGGGTGGCCACATACGTCAGCCGGGCCGCCCCGTGGAACCGCCGCAGCGCCGCCAGCGTGGCCGCCGCCACCGGACGGCGCAGCGGCCCCGGAACCCGCTGCGCGGCGTAGGCGGGAAAGTTGGTGTGAAACGCGGTCGAGAACGCACGCCCATGGCGCAGGCACCAGCGCCGCGCGGCCCAGCCCAGCGGCCCCTCGACCGCGATGTGGATCGCCTCGGGCTCGAAGGCCGCGATCATCGCGCACAGCCGGCGATACGGTGCCAGCGCCAGCGCGATCTCGGGATAGGACGGCAGCGCCACCGACGCGAACGCCCCCGGCCCGATGACCCGCACCGTACAGCCGCGCCGCACCAGCACAGCGGAGATGGCCTCATAGGTGCGCACAACGCCGTTGACCTGCGGCGCCCATGCATCCGTCACGATGAGGATGCGCCGGGGCAGCATCCGCAGCGCCTCGGCCCCCGGGACGAACGCCGCCGGTGCCGTGTCCGCCCCGGGGGATGCGGGACCGGGGATCTGCATCACGGCTCCTGTTCTGACCGACGCGGGACGGCGCGGTTCATTGCGCCGGATCCGTCGGGCCTGTGTCGAACACACCGGGGCGCAAGACCATCCCCCCGGCGCGCCGTGACTGTCCCGCAGCGCGGCCGGCGCCCCCCTCCCGATGGCATGGCGCGCCAGCCCGCCATGCGTCCGTGCGCCGCAGTCCCGCATGCCTGCCCGCGCGCCGACCTGTGCGCCGGGTCGCGGAGGGGGGTGTCGGGGGCACCTGGGACACCGTCGGCGGGCGCGCGGGCGGCTTGACCCGGCTGGCCCCGGGGGCTACCGCGCGACAGCTTTCAGGAAAGGGACGGACATGGCACGGCGGCGCAGAGGCAAGGCGATCAACGGCTGGCTGGTGGTGGACAAACCCGCCGGCATGACCTCGACCGCGGTGGTGAACGCGGTGCGCCGCGCGCTGGACGCGCAGAAGGCGGGGCACGCGGGCACCCTCGATCCGATGGCAACCGGCGTGCTGGCGATCGCGCTGGGCGAGGCGACCAAGACCGTCCCCTACATCACCGACGCGCTGAAGTGCTACCGCTTTACCGTGCGGCTGGGCATCGCCACCGACACCGACGACGCCGAGGGCACCGCCACCGCCCACAGCGACCTGCGCCCGTCCGACGCCGACATCGAAGCCGGGCTGGCGCCGTTCCGGGGCGACATCCTGCAGGTGCCGCCGGCCTATTCGGCGGTCAAGGTCGCGGGGCAACGCGCCTATGACCTTGCGCGCGAAGGCGCAGCACCGGAGCTGGCCGCCCGCCCGCTGTGGGTCGAGAGCCTGGAGATGATCGCCCGCCCCGATCCCGACCACGTCGAGCTGGAGATGGTCTGCGGCAAGGGCGGCTATGTGCGCGCCATCGCCCGCGATCTGGGGCAGGCGCTGGGATGTCTGGGCCATGTCGTGGCGCTGCGGCGTGTCTGGTCGGGACCGTTCGACGCCGACGCGGGCGCCACCATCGCCGACATCGAGACCGGCCCCGAGGCGCTGACGCCCCGCCTGTTGCCGCTGGAGGCCGCGCTGGCGGATCTGCCCGAACTGCCCGCCAGCCCCGAAGGCGCGGCCCGGCTGCGCAACGGAAATCCGGGCCTCGTCCTCGCCTCGGAGGCGGAGTTCGGAGAAGAAGCCTGGGCGAGCTACCAGGGCCGCGCGCTGGCCGTCGGCATCTACAAGGCCGGAGAGCTGCACCCCACCCGCGTCTTCGGCAAGGACTGACGCCCGGTGTCGCGCTTTCTGGTGCAGATCCACACCGGGCCGGAGGATCCCGACAAGGTCACGCTGGGCGCGCTGATCGCGGCCGAGGCGGCGCGCGCGGGGCATGCGGTCACGCTGTTCCTTGCCGGTGACGGGGTGGAGAACCTCGCACCCGGGCGCCCTGCCACGGTGATCGGCCGGGGCACCGGGGTGCTGGCCGATCATCTGGCGGCGCTGGGGGCCGCGGGTGGGACGATCTGCGTCTCGCGCCTGTCGCTCCAGGGGCGGGGACTGGACCCGGCGATCCTGGCCGACCTGGGGACACCGGCGCAGCTGGCCACGCCGGCGATGCTGGTGGCGCTGGCGGACGCCGCCGACACCTGCCTGGGGTACTGAGGCCCCCCCTCAGGCCCGCCGCGCGCTGTCGAGCGTCGGCACCCCCATCGCCCCCAGCGCGGTCGCCACGATATCGCCCGAGGTCAGGCCCGCCTCGGCGTACATCCGCGCCGGGCTTGCGTGGTCGATGAAGCGGTCCGGCAGGGTCATGGTGCGCACCGCAAGGCCGCGGTCCAGCCGCCCCGTGCGCGCCAGCCAGTGCAGCACCTGCGCGCCGAACCCGCCCTCGGCGCCCTGTTCGACGGTGATCAGCGCGCCGTGATGGGCCACCAGCTGCGCGATCAGGTCGGTGTCCAGCGGCTTGGCGAACCGCGCGTCGGCCACGGTGGCCGACACGCCGCGCGCCTCCAGCGCGTCGGCGGCGACGAGGCATTCCGACAGATGCGCGCCAAAGGACAGGATGGCGACGCCCGTGCCCTCGCGCACGATGCGGCCCTTGCCGATCTCCAGCGGCAGGCCACGCTCGGGCATCGCGACGCCCATCCCCTCGCCGCGGGGATAGCGGAAGGCGATGGGGCCCTCGTCGTACTCCGTCGCGGTGGCGACCATGTGCACAAGCTCCGCCTCGTCGCCCGCGGCCATCACCACGAACCCCGGCAGGTTGGCAAGATAGGCGGTGTCGAACGCGCCCGCGTGGGTCGCCCCATCCGCCCCCACCAGCCCCGCGCGGTCGATGGCAAAGCGCACCGGCAGCTTCTGCAGCGCCACGTCATGCACCACCTGGTCATAGGCGCGCTGAAGGAAGGTGGAGTAGATCGCGCAGAACGGACGCAAGCCCCCGGCGGCCATGCCGGCCGCGAATGTCACGGCGTGCTGCTCGGCGATGCCGACGTCAAAGACCCGCGCGGGGAAGCGCTTGGCCATGATGTCCACGCCGGTGCCCGAGGGCATGGCGGCGGTGATCGCCACGATGCGGCTGTCGCGCGCGGCCTCGTCCGTCAGGGCCTGGCCGAACACCTTGGTATAGGCGGGCGCGTGCGACACGGACTTCTTCTGCGCGCCGCTGGCGACATCGAAGGTGGCGACGCCGTGGTACTTGTCCGCCGACGCCTCGGCCGGGCGATAGCCCTTGCCCTTGACGGTCATGGCGTGGATCAGCACCGGCCCGGTGGCCCGCGCCCGCGCCGCGCGCAGCACGCCCAGCAGCTGGTCCATGTCGTGGCCGTCGATGGGGCCGATGTAGGTGAAGCCCAGCTCCTCGAACAACGTACCCGATCCGGGCATGCCGGTCACCAGCTGGCGGGCGCGGCGCGCACCCTCGCGCACCGGGCCGGGCAGCGCGCGTTCGATGCCTTCGGCCATGTCCTTGAGGGCACCGAGCGGCGTGTCGGTCCACAGCCCCGACAGGTACTTCGACATCGCCCCGGTGGGGGGCGCGATCGACATCTCGTTGTCGTTGAGGATCACGAACATCCGCCGCCCCTCATGGCCGGCGTTGTTCATCGCCTCATAGGCCATGCCGGCGCTGATGGCACCATCCCCGATCACGGCGATCGCGTCGCCCGTGGCCTGGCCCATGTCGCGCGCCACGGTGAAGCCGAGGGCTGCCGAGATCGAGGTCGAGGAATGCGCCGCCCCGAACGGATCGAACGCGGACTCGCTGCGCTTGGTGAAGCCCGACAGCCCGCCTTCCTGGCGCAGGGTGCGGATGCGGTCGCGCCGGTGGGTCAGGATCTTGTGGGGATAGCACTGGTGGCCGACGTCCCACACCAGTTTGTCATGCGGCGCGTTGAAGACGGCGTGGATCGCCACCGACAGCTCCACCACCCCCAGCGAGGAGCCGAGGTGGCCACCGGTTTCCGACACCGCGCTGATCGTCTCGGTGCGCAACTCGTGGGCCAGGCGGGCAAGGTCGGCATCGCTCAGCGCCTTGAGATCGGCGGGACCGGCCACGCGGTCGAGCGTCGGCGTGTGGGGTCTGGTCATGGCGTGGTCCTCCCGGGATGACGCAAGGCAAAGGGCATAACGAATGGATCGGAAAAAGTGCGCCGTGCGCGGGCAAAGCCCGGCACGGCGCCAGTTCCCTGTAGCCAACAGGAAGGGAACCGGGGTGTGGAGACCCCGTAAGCTCGGGCCCGGCTAGTGGCCCGAAACCCCGGAAGGGGGGCGGCGATGCGTGTCACCGCCCCACCCTCATTCGTAGAACGGCTCGCCGGTGGTCGCGAGTTCCGGCCAGTCCGAGATCATGTCCAGCCGGTGCATCGGCTGCTGGTATCCCTTGTGGCAGGTCGCGCAGGCCACCTTGGCGACGTCGCCAAAGACGGGACCGAGACGGTTCTCGGGGAACTCGTCGGTCAGCGGCACGAGCCAGTCGTTGTTGATCTCCTGCACCATGATGATGCCGAGGTTCGCGATGGTCCACTGCGGCGTGTGCTGCGCGGGATCGTAGAACGCCCGGGTGTTGTGGCAGTAGGTGCAGTTCGCGCCCACCGCGTTGGAGAAGTAGTTCATCAGGGAGTAGGTGCGGTAGGTGTCCTGGATGGTGGCGGGGTTGCGCGTGGCGTCGTTCACCCGCGCGTCCAGGTCGTGCACGTTGATCGGGTTGTCCTCGAGCAGGTACTTCTCCAGCGCGTCCGACGGCAGCGCGGTGAACTGGCTCTGGACGGTGGCACGGTTCTGGTTCGCCGACCAGCCGGCCGCGGCCATGTTCACGTTGCCCAGCTTGAACCAGCTGTGGGTCGGAACCGGCTCGCCCCGGTGGCAGGTGTAGCAGCTGACGCCCACGTTGCGCTCGCCGATGTTCTGGTTGACGTGCGCCCCCCAGAACTCGTTGAGCTCCTGCGTCATCTGGATCATCGAGCGCGCCACCACGGTCTGGTAGTTCTCCAGCCCTGGCTCCAGCAGGTCGGGAATGCCGGTCCAGGACCGCATCCCTTCGATCAGACGCTCATAGTTCTCGACCGTGAGGTCGGCCAGCAGCGGCTCGACCCCCTCGATCACGTCGCCCGCGCGCTGGCTGTCCTCGGTGGGCATCACCGGCGGAAAGGTCACGTAGTTCGCGATCGTCGGGTCCTGGGTGTTCAGGTCCGTGACGAAGCGGGCCACATGCATGCCCGTGCCGCGCGGGCCGGTCTGCATGCTTTGCTGGTCATAGGGACCGTCCCAGACCGCCCACCAGATGCCGGCCGTGAAGATGGCCGCCCCCGCGGCCCCCACCAGGATGGCGGGGCCGAGGACATTGGTTGGATTGTCCTTGTTCCACTTGTCATACCATTTCGGAAACATCACCGACCCTCCATCACGGCCGTCGCGGGAACACCACCGGTTCCGGGGAAGGCCTCGTAGCCATAGGCCCCGTCATAGGCAGGCGCGAAGTTCTTCTCGACGGCCCAGAGGAACCAGTTGTCGACCACGGTCCCGGTCAGCAGGATGCCGATACCGCCCGTGATCGGGGTGAGAACGGCAAACCACCAGGCCCAGCGGTGAATCCCCTCCATCGTGGCGTTGAAGCCCATGGTCCAGCGCCAGAACAGCGCCGCCCGTTCGGACGCGGTGCCACGGTCCACGATCTGCTCCAGCTCGCGGTCGCCGCCAAAGCGGGTGACGGCCAGGATCGTCGCGCCGTGCATGGCGAACAGCAGCACCGAGCCATACAGGAAAACGATCGAGAGCGCGTGGAAGGGGTTGTAGTAGAGGTTGCCGTAGCGGATCGAAAACGCCGTGGTCCAGTCAAGGTGCGGGAAGATGCCGTAGGGCACGGCTTCCGACCAGGAGCCCATCAGGATGGGGCGGAACAGCCCCAGCACGAGGAACAGCCAGATCGCGGCCAGGAACGCCCAGGCGACGTGCTTGCCCATCTTGTGCATGACCGCCAGCTGGTACGAGCGCACCCACCACATCATCACCGAGATGAGCAGGAAGAAGCTCGCGATCAGGAACCAGCCACCGTCATTGAGCGGCGGGAACTGCAGCCCGTATTCGGGGCTCGGCGGCTCCTGCGCCAGCCAGAACAGCTGGCGCAGGAATTCCGGGATCGACCAGCCGACATGCGCGAGCATGTTGAGGCCCACGATAACGAACCAGGCAAGACCCGTGGCGATGGAGACAAGGCCGGTCCAGCCGAGGTAGAGCGGCCCGATCTGCGCGTTGCCGAACCACCCCGCCAGGGACGAGAAGCCCGGCGTGAACGCCCGCTCCTCGGCCATGTTGTTTTCGTTGTCCATCCCGTACTCAGGTGCGCCCTGCACCTGAACCTGGGTAAAGATATTCTGATACTCGGGGCGGATCATCTCAGTACCCTCTCTGAATGGCGGCGTCTTCCATGGCAGCGCTGCCAGTCACCGCATCGCCAGCCGGCCAGATCGGCAGGTCGAGCCACCAGTTCCACCACTCGGGCCAGCCCTGGGTCCAGACGGGCCCGGAGATGAAGATACAGACCGCCGACCAGAAGCCCGCATTGAGCGCCAGCAGCAGACCGACACGGTGGATGCCCAGCGGGCCGACCGAATAGCCGATGAAGTCACGGAAGAAGGTGTCCTCGTGGTCGGGCGATTTCATCTCCTCCCCCTTCTCGGGGTTGGCCGCCGACAGAACGAGCGCACCGTGAAGTGCAAGCGCGAGCGTGGTGGTGAAGAAGAAGGTCACCGCCAGCATGTGCGCCGGGTTGTAATGGAAGTGCAGGTAGGCGTAGCCGACGTTCGACACCCAGTCGAGGTGGCTCCAGATGCCATAGGGGAAGCCGTGCCCCCAGGCGCCCATCGCCAGCGGCCGGAACACCACCAGCGTGACATAGGCAAAGATCGCAAAGCCAAATGCGACCGGCACGTGATAGCCGATGCCCAGCTTGCGGCAGATCTCGACCTCGCGCAGGGCCCAGGACACGAATGCCCCGATCGCGCAGACGGTGATCACCTGCCACAGACCGCCCTCGGCCAGCGGCGCCATGCCCAGGCCATAGGCCAGATCCGGCGGGGCGATGTTGATCAGCCAAGGGTTCCATTCGCCTTGCAGCGCGGCGCCCCAGAAAATGAGAATGGTGCCCAGAACCGCAAAGAATACGGTCGTCACACCGAAGAAGCCCACGTAGAGCGGTCCGACCCAGAAGTCGAACAGGTCGCCTCCGACCAACGTCCCTCCGCGGACGCGATACTTTCGCTCGAAACTCAGCAATGCCATGCGTCTTACTCCGCGTTCGGCGGCCTTGCCGGTAATGGGCCTCAGCCGTCATAAGAAAGACATATTGCTGCGGGCGAAAGCCGGGCTTCCGCCCGCAGCAAGGGTGACGGTCGGCGCGGCGGCCCCGCAGGGCGCGCGCCGACCTAGGCAGGCGTCACTGGCGCGCTTCGATGGCGCGCTGGCCACCGTCGGCAATCCAGTTGTAGCCGGGGGTGCTCAGCAGCACGAGGTGGATCATCACCGCGAGCAGGAACAGGAACACGCCCTGAGCCACGAAGACGCGGCGCGGATCGAAGATCAGCCAGATTTTATAGAACTTTTGCATGACTATTTTCTCCTCAGAGCCACGGGCGCCAGATGTAGACGGCCAGGTGGGCCACTACAGCGACGGCGGTGAACAGGTAGAGCCCGCTCATGTAGACCGAGTGCAGCTCTTGAGCTTGCTCGTCGGTGAGACCCGTGAAAGACAGGTCAGTTTTATCAGCCATGTTTCCTCCGAAAGGTTTGACTGATGCCGCGCTCCCCGGCGGCCGGGCAACGACAGGGCCTCATGCCCCGCCGCGTGTTCGTCCCCCCGGGGGGAGGGAAGAACCTTCTCTCCCCGACCCAAGCGCGGGCGGGGAATTCCTTGCCGGTCCAGTCCGCCTCAGGCGGAGAAGATCATCGGCGTGATGATGTGCGCCTGGCTCCAGGCGCGGGCCATCGGGCCGCGCTCGGGCAGCCGGCCGCCGCGCACGAGCGCCATCGCCCATGTCAGCGTCGCCAGCGGCACCGTGGCCAGGAAGATCACCGCGAAGTAGACGCGAAACTCGGTCCGCGAGGGGCGCTGGCAGTGCGCCCGGGCTGCGGGGACCTCGAATGCATGATCGGTCATTGCGTCTCTCCCTCTCGTTTCAACTCGGGTCTGCCGGGCGCAAGGGCCGCGACGGTTTCCCACACGACCCGCTCGGCGCCCGCCTGAAGGGCGGCGCGCTCGGCGGCATCCCGCAGCGACTTGGCTGCGGAAATCCGTGTCAGGATGGGGTGTTCGGCCACGATCCGGTCCAGAAGACGCTGGGCGTCCTCGTCCCAGGGGAAATCGCGGCGAAGCGTGGTGGGGGTCGCGTCCGCCCGGTCCATCTCGGTGCCCAGCGGCAGGATGTGGAACAGCGCGTCAAACAGCGCGTTGCACACTTCCTGGACCATGTAGGTGGCCCCGGCATAGCCCATGAAGGGCGTGCCCGTGGCGCGCCGGATGGCGGCACCGGGGAACGAGGCGGGGATGAAGGCGGGTTTGGGGCCGTGCCCCCCGCTCATTTCCGCCATGTACATCTTCTCGTTGATCGAGCCCATGACCACCAGGGGGCGCCTGGTGTGCATCAGGTTGCGCACCTCGACGTTGTTGGTCTTCTTGCCGCGCACCCGGGCGACCGCAAAGGCACAGGGCAGGCCCAGATCGGCCTCCAGGAAGTTGCGGATGCCGCGGGCATAGGTCTCGTTCGCCACGATGGCGAAGCTTGCGGTGGCAAAGAAGTCCTGCGTCACCGACCGCCACAGATCCCACACCGGCTTGATGGTCGAGTGCTTTTCGCGCGCGATGAACGGCTCGGGATCCAGCCCCAGCATTTCACCCAGGGACCGCAGGAACTTCGTCGTGCTCTCGATCCCGATGGGGGCCTGCAGATACGGCTTGCCCAGCACCTCGGCGAGGCCGCGGCCGAACTCGCGGTACATCACGACGTTGACGTCGGCGTTGACCAGCTTGTTCATGTCCGCGAGGTGCGAGCCCAGCGGCATGACCATGTTGACCTCGGCGCCGATGCCTTCGACCAGACGGCGGATCTCGGCCAGGTCCGAGGGCATGTTGAACACGCCGTACATCGGACCCAGGATGTTGACGCGGGGCTTCGCGCCCTCGGGGCGCTTCGCCTCCTTCGGCATCCGGCCCTTGGTCATGCCGTATTCGGTGAACAGCCAGGTCATCGCCCGGTCGGCGCTTTCCCACTGGTCCTCGTCGATGGTCCGCGGCAGGAACCGCTGGATCGAGGTGCCCTGCGGCGTCACGCCCCCGCCGATCATCTCGGCGATGGAGCCGGTGACGACCACCGACGGCAACGCGGGGTCCAGCGTATCCCAGGCGCGCTTCATCGCGTCCTCGGTGCCCTGGCCCATCTCGTCCTCGGACAGGCCCGTCACGACGATCGGCAGCTCGTGCGGCGGCAGCGCGTCGGTGTAGTGCAGCACGGACGTCACCGGCAGGTTCTCGCAGCCCACGGGGCCGTCGATGATGACCTGAAGGCCCTTGATGGCGGTGAAGGCGTAAACCGACCCCCAGTAGCCGCCGGCGCGATCATGATCCTGAACGAGCATCAGATCATCTCCTCGGCCTTGGCCGCGCGGCGCTTCTTCTCGAGCTTCTTGAGATGCAGCTCGCGGAACTGGGGCTGGACGTTGGGGGTGCCCTCCCAGACGCCGGCGGTCTCGGCCGTGCCCACGCCCTCGAAGAATTCGCGCATGTGGTCCATGCGGGCCTTGTTGCCCATGGCCGCATTCACGACCTCCTGGAGCGACCCGGCCCCGGCCGGCCCCATCAGCGGACGGGCCGAGATGAGGTTGGTGAAGTAGAGGCCGGGGATACCCGCCTCCTTGGCCTTCTGCACGACCGGGGTGGTGCCGATGGCGAGATCCGGCTGGATCGCCTCCATCGCGGCGCAATCGTCCTCCAGGCTGGCGCGGTATTTCACCGTGACGCCGCGCGCCTCCAGCCACTCGCGGTCCGCGCGGGACTGTTCGGTGCGATGGCAGGCGGTGCCGACATAGGGGACATTCGCCCCGCTCTCGATCAGCAGGCGCGCGACCAGCAGCTCCGAGCCCTCGTAGCCCGACAGCGTGATGGTGCCCTTGACCGGGGTCTTCAGCAGCGCCTCGCGGATCGCCGGAAGGAAGGCGTTCTGCGCCGCGGCCACCTTGTCGGCGGCGATCCCGAAGGCATCGCCGATGTTGGCCAGCCACAGCGCCGTGCCGTCATGACCCACGGGCGCGGAGCCCACGATGGGCCGACCGGCGGCGGTGAATTCCCGCATCGCGGCCGAGTAGAAGGGGTGGATCGCCGCCACCGCGCCGCAATCGAGCGCGGCATACAGCTCGCGCCACTCGCGGCAGGGCACGACCGGACCGGCGGCCAGGCCCATGGGCGCCAGCATCGCACCGATCATCATGGGATCGGCGGGGAACATCTCGCCCAGCATCGCGACCGTGGGGCGGTCGGCGCGGCCACCGACGGGACGCGGCACGGGGCCGGCCTCCACCTCGGCGCGGGCATAGTTCAGCATCGCACCGGCCAGCACGTCCTTGGCCTCGGCGTGGGTGGGCACACCAAAGCCCGGCACGTCGATGCCGACGATGCGCACCCCGTTGATTTCGCTGGGCAGCAGCCGCAGCGGCACACCCGACGCGGTGGGCACGCACAGGTTGGTCACCACGATGGCGTCGTACTGGTCCGGGTCGGCCATGTCGTGGACCGCCTCGCGGATGTCCTCGAACAGCTTGCCGGTCACCAGGGTTTCGGAGTTGAAGGGCACATACCCCACCGACCGGCGCGCGCCATAGAAGTGGCTGACAAAGGTCAGCCCGTAGACGCAGCAGGCCGAGCCCGACAGGATCGTGCCGACCCGGCGCATCCGCAGGCCCACACGCAGGCTCCCGAACGCGGGGCACATGCTCTGCGGCTGGTCGTGCGGCCCCATCGGGTAATCCCGGCGGTATTGCTCCAGGATCTCGGAGTTGCCGGACATCTCGGCAGCGCGGCGCATCTCGGCGGCACCGGCGTGGCAGCCCATGCCGTCACCACCCTGAAGCGCGGGCGCATCGGCGGCCCGGGCGTCGGACGCCTCGCGCGCGGCGCCCTCGATCACTTCGGCCTCATGGGCCGTGTCATAGGTCACCTCACCCGTCATGCCGGCACCTCGTCGCGGTGGGCGGCGGGGCAGATGCCGCGGGCCAGCATTTCGGGGCAGCGGACCACCTCCTCGATGGAGGCGCGGGCCATGCGGGGGCATCCGGCGGTCGGCGCGATGCCGGCCTGCCGCGGGGCAATCCGGTCAAGGCCGGAGTCGAGGCGGGTCAGGATGTCGAGATCAAACATCGTCGTACACCACCTCGAGGGACTTCTGCGGCTTGGCATATTTGCCGCGCATGTCCGCGTCGGTCGCAGGCTCCAGCGTGACGTCGCCGCCGGTGTCCTTGCTGTCGAACAGCGCCAGCAGGCCGTCCTGGCTCAGCGGCGCGGGACGCACCGGGGGGGCCACGCCGACCGCGTCGGACAGACCGGCGAACAGCGCGCCCCAGGGACCGGCGGCGGTGCCGACGATCTGGTAGTTGGCGGATTTCTTGCGCAGGTCGTCATCGGCCGGGATCGCGGCCAGCACGGGGATGTTGACCGACTGGGCAAACGCCTGCGCCTCGCCGGTGCCGTCGTCCTTGTTGATGACGAGGCCCGCGACACCGACATTGCCGCCCAGCCTGCGGAAGTACTCCACCGCCGAGCAGACGTTGTTGGCGACATACAGCGACTGCAGGTCGTTCGAGGCGACCAGGATCACCTTCTGCGCCATGTCCCGCGCGATCGGCAGGCCGAAGCCGCCGCACACCACGTCGCCCAGAAAGTCGAGCAGGACATAGTCGAAGTCCCAGTCGTGGAAGCCCAGCTTCTCCAGCAGCTCGAAGCCGTGGATGATGCCGCGCCCGCCGCAGCCGCGGCCCACTTCAGGTCCGCCCAGCTCCATCGCAAACACGCCGTTGCGCTTGAAGCAGACGTCGCCGATCTTGACCTCCTCGCCCGCGAGCTTCTTCTCGGACGAGGTCTGGATGATCGTCGGGCAGGCCTTGCCGCCGAACAGCAGCGAGGTGGTGTCGGATTTCGGGTCGCAGCCGATCAGCAGCACGCGCTTGCCCTGCTCGGCCATCATGCAGCTCAGGTTGGCCAGCGTGAACGACTTGCCGATCCCGCCCTTGCCATAGATCGCGATGATCTGGGTCTTCTTCGTCGGCGGGGCGGTGTGGATCTCGTCCAGCGGTTCGTGCGCCTCGTCGCGCAGGCGCTGGTCCATGTCCTTCAGGTTCGGCACATCAAGTGTCATGCTTCGGCTCCCCAGTTCAGTATCATTTTGAGGCAGGCCGGGTCCTCGAAGGCGGTGCGATAGGCGCTCGATGCGTCCCTTGCCGCGACTTCGTGGGTGATCAGGCCCGAAAGCGACAGCGCCCCGCATTCCACCAGGGATCGTGTCGCGGCGAGATCGTCACGGCTCCACTCCGCGGCGATTCGCAAACGTGCTTCCTTCATGAAGGCCGGAGGAAACGCGAATTGGATGGGGGCTGTGTAGAAGCCCGCCAGCACCACCTCCCCGCCCTTGCACAGGCGGGTGATGAGGGTGTCGAGAAGCGCGCCGTTGCCCGACGCATCATAGATCGCGCGGTAGTCCCGGCGCGGATCGGTATCGGGATGGATGACCTCGTAGCCCATGGCGCCCTGCGCCCGGTCCGCGTCGATCTCCCACACGGTCGGCGCGGGCGCGCCGGCGGCGATGGTGATGCGCGCGAGCAACCGGCCCAGCACGCCGTGGCCCACGATCAGGTCGGGCATGGCCTTGTCGATGCCCGCAATGGCGTGGCGCGCGGTCGCGGCCAGCGCCAGCAGCGCCCCTTCGGCGCCCAGGGCGCCGTCGATGCGGGTGACGCGGTCGACGTCGGTCACCAGGCGCCGGGTGGCGCCACCGAACAGGCCCTTGACCTCGCCGTAGCAGTTGGCGCCGGGCACGAAGACCCGCTCGCCGACCTTGAAGCCGGTGTCCGACCCCGCCTCGACGACCTCACCGGCCGATTCGTAGCCGGGAACCAGCGGATACCCCATGCCGGGGAACGGCGGCATCTGGCCGGACCAGAACAGCTTTTCGGTCCCGGTCGAGATCCCCGAATGCGTGATGTCCACCACCAGATCGCGTGGACCCGGCGCAGTCAGGTTCACCCGGTCGAGCGCCAGATCCTGCGGGCCCCTGAGGACGACGGCCGTTGCTTGCATGGGTCTCGCGCCTCCCTGGTTCCGGCACCCGAAGCCCGCTGGGGACTCACTTGGTAGGGTGTCGCTTGAGTGTCAGTTTAACCTGACAGTTCGCGCTGTCAATCTAAACGGACAGACAAAATCACGAACTGTCAGACTTCGTCCGCCGCGGCGGGCTTTTGCGCCGTGACCACCGAGGTCAGGAACGGCCGCCGGGTCGCGGGTTGCTGGATTCGGGTGAATCCGGCCTGTGCCAGAAGGCCGGAGATCTCGGCGGGGGTGCGGGCCCGGCCGGTGCGCATCGCCATGCAGTAGAATGCGAAATACACGTTTCCGGCGACATTGGGCCGCGCGGCGCCGGCCATCGGCTCGGACACGATCACCCGGCCGCCGGGCGGCAGGCTGTCAAGCACGGCTGACAGAAGCCCGCGCACGGTGGTGTCGTCGTGGTCATAAAGGACCCGCACCAGGCTGATGGCATCGGCCCCGCGCGGCAGCGGATCGTCGCGAAAACTGCCCGGCGTGATCGTCACGCGCCCGCCCGCGCCCACGGCAAAACCCTCCTCGGCGAACCGGCGCCGGGCGACCTCGGCCACGGTGGGCAGGTCGAACAGTTGCAGCGCGATCTCCGGCGCGGCCCGCCCGGCGGCGCGCAGGAACGCCCCGGTGCCGCCACCCACATCCATCAGCCGCCGCACCCCGCGCAGGCTGATCGCGTCCAGCGTCTCCTCGGCGACGATGCCCTGGCTGTCCTCCATCAGGGCGGAGTAGCGCGCGGTCACCTCGGGATCGACCGCGCCACCGGCGCCGAAGACATAGGGCCAGAACTGCGCAAGGCCGGTCTCGGCCTCGCCGCGCAGCAAGGCCACGGGGTCGGCCATGTCGCGGTAGAAGACATCGTGGTGGCGGATCATGCCCTGAAGGCCCGGCACCCCCACCAGCGCCGCGCCGCGCGCCGCCGTGCGCCAGCCACCGGCCGTGCGCTCCAGCAGCCGCAGCGCCACACCGGCGTCCAGAAGCGCCACCATCCGCTGCGGCGCGATGCCGTGGCGCTTGCCCAGCGCCTCGGCGCTGCGCGGCGCCTCCATCAGATCCTCCAGCACATCGAGGCTCACGAGCGCCTGCAGCACCTGCGCGGCGACGAAACCGCCCACGAGGTCCATCATCGCCTCACCCTCGCGGCGGGTGTGACCGCGGGTCAGGGGAAACCGGCTCGCCCAGCTCTGGAACCTCGGCGAGGCAATCAGCCGGTTGCGCCATGCAGCCCAGCCGCCCGACAGGCCGCGGCCGCGCCGGGCACCGTCCATCACCCCCTCAGACACGGGCATGCACCGGCGTCAGCCGTTCCGCCTGGGCCCGCACCATCCGGGCCAGCATCGCCTCACCCTCGCAGGAGGGGATGGAGGCGATGGCCCCGCCCAGGATGTCCTTGAGCCGCCGAATCGCGCCGTCCACGCCGTATTCCAGCACCGCGTTGGGGCGGCCGTTGACGGCGTCCTGCCCGACCGGCTTGCCCAGGCTGTCGGCGTCGCCCAGCGCGTCGCGCAGATCGTCGGCGACCTGGAACGCCTCGCCGATGCGCGCGCCCAGCTCCTGCCAGGGCTCGGGCTCCTGGCCTGCGGCGATGGCGCCCATCTGGGTGGCGGCGATGAACAGCGCGCCGGTCTTGGCCTGATGATAGGCCGACAGGTCGATGCTGTCCTCGCTCTCCCAGCCCTGACCGGCGCAGATGCCGCCGGGCGATCCGGTGCGCTGGGCCAGCGTGCCCACCAGCCGGGCGGCGCGCATCGGATCGTGGTGGGCGGCGCGGGCAAGGACCTCGAACCCGAGCACGATCAGCGAATCACCCGTCAGCAGCGCCAGCGCCTCGCCATAGGCCTTGTGCACGGCGGGCTTGCCGCGCCGCATGTCGGCGTCGTCGAAACAGGGCATGTCGTCATGGACCAGCGAGGCACAGTGCACCAGCTCCAGCGCGGCGGCGGCGGCATCCGACAGCGCGGGACGGTCGTCGCCACAGGCCGTGGCCACCGCCATCAGGATGGTGGGCCGGATTCGCGCGCCCCCCGGCGTCACCGCGTAATGCAGCGCCGAGGCCAGCTTCGGCGGCGCCGAGCCCGCCTGCGCGGTTGCGATGGCCTCCTGCAGGGCGGCTTCAATACGGCCCGGGATCTGGGGGGCGACGGTCATTGGCGGCTCTCCTGCATCAGGGTCGGGGGGCGTGTCATTAAATCCTGACACCCGGTTGTAAATCAAAATGGACAGTCTATCCTCGCAAGTCAATCGTGGATGCGGTGCGGGTTGGCATGACGGAACGGATCGTGGTGATCGGAGCGGGGGTGGGCGGGCTGGCGGCCGCCCTGCGGCTGGCCCATGCCGGGTGCGCCGTCACCGTGCTGGAACGCGCCGCGACCCCCGGCGGCAAGATGCGCACCCTGCCCAGCGACGCGGGACCGGTGGATGCGGGCCCCACCGTGATGACCATGCGCTGGGTGTTCGAGGACCTGTTCGCCGCCACGGGCGAGCGTCTGGACGACCATGTCACCCTGCATCCCGAACCGCTGCTGGCGCGGCACTGGTGGCCCGATGGAAGCACGCTGGATCTGTTCGCCGACCCCGACGCCAGCGCGGCGGCCATCCGCACCCTTGCCGGCGCGCGGGCCGAGGCCGAGTTCCGCGCCTTCGACGCCGAGGCCGCGCGCCTCTTCGCCGCCTTCGATGCGCCGATGATGCGCGCCCCGCGCCCGGCGTTCGGGCGGCTGGCGGCGACGGTCATGGGCCAGCCGCGCCTGATCGCGCCGCTGGGGCCGTTCGCGACGCTGGCGCGGCGGCTGGCGGGGCGGTTCACCGATCCGCGCCTGCGGCAGCTGTTCGGCCGCTATGCCACCTATGTCGGCGGCAGCCCCGATGCGTCGCCGGCGGTCCTGTCGCTGATCTGGCACGCCGAGGCGCGCGGCGTCTGGCGCGTGGACGGCGGCATGCACCGGCTGGCGCAGGCCATGGCGCAGCTGGCCCGGGCCCGCGGCGCCGTCTTTCACCACGGCGCCGATGTCGCCCGCATCGAGGTCCGCGACGGCCGCGCAACCGCCGCGATCCTGGGTGACGGCACCCGCATCGCGGCCGATCGCATCGTGTTCAACGGCGACCCCGCCGCCCTGCACCGCGGGCTGCTGGGCGCCGGGGTGCGCCGCGCCGTGCCGCGGTCGGCGGTCGCGCCGCGCAGCCTGTCGGCGCAGGTCTGGGCCTTTGCCGCGCGCCCCTCGCGGGGCGACCTTGCGCACCACAACGTCTTTTTCGGCGCCGACCCGGCGGCCGAGTTCGGACCCATTGCCGCAGGGCGTCTGCCGACGGATCCGACCATCTATGTCTGCGCACAGGATCGCGGGGCGGGACAGCCCCTCCCCGACGGCCCCGAGCGCTTCGAGACCATCATGAACGCGCCACCCCATGGCGCCAGCAAGGGAGCCGGCCCATGTCGGATGCAGGAGTGCCGGGATCTGACGTTCGCGACACTGGCGCGCCACGGCCTCAGCTTCGATCCCCCCGCGCCGGACAGGGCGCTGACGACGCCGCAGGGCTTCGACGCGCTGTTCCCCGGATCGGACGGCTCCCTCTACGGGCGGAGCCCGCACGGGCTGACGGCCTCGCTGCGCCGGCCGGTGGCGGCGACGGCGGTGGCGGGCCTCTATCTGGCGGGGGGCGGCGCGCATCCGGGGGCGGGGATTCCCATGGCGACCCTCTCAGGAGCGCACGCGGCCGCGGCGATCTTGAACGCCCCTGCTTCGACATCGGCGTCCCCGCGAACGGATATGCCTGGTGGTACGTCGACGCCATCTCCGACTGCGGCGCCTACGCGATCTCCATCATCGCCTTCATAGGGTCGGTGTTCTCGCCCTGGTACCGCTGGTCGGGGCGCAAGAACCCCGCCGATCACTGCTGCATCAACGTCGTCACCTATGGCCGCGGCGGGCGCTGGACCATGACCGACCGGGGCGAGGCCGCGCTGCGGCTGTCCACCGACGAGATGCGCGTCGGCCCATCCCGCATCGCGTGGCAGGGCGACCGCCTGGTGGTCGACTTCGACGAGGCCACCCTGCCCCACCCTGGCCGCCTGCGCGGGCGCGTCACCGTGCACCCCAGCGCCATCACCGGGGTGGAGCTGCCGCTGGTCCCCGACGGCAGCCACGTCTGGCGCCCCTTCGCGCCGGTGTCGCGGGTGGAGGTGGAGATCGACCGCCCCGGCTGGACCTGGACCGGGCACGGGTATTTCGACGCCAATTTCGGCACCGCAGCCCTGGAGGACGACTTCCGCTACTGGACGTGGGGCCGGTTCCCGATCCGGTCGGGCACCCCGGACGAAGGCGCGGTGTGCTTCTATGACGCCACCCGCCGCGACGGCTCCGAACTGGGCGTGGGCGTGCTGTTCGACGGCGCGGGCAATGCCCGGACCATCGCGCCCCCGCCGCGCACCCGGTTCCGGCGGTCGCTGTGGGCGGTCCGGCGCGAGACGCGCGCCGATCCGGGCTACAAACCCCGCCAGGTCAAGGCGATGCTGGACGCGCCGTTCTACACCCGCTCGGCCGTGCGCACCGCCTATGAGGGCGAGGAGACGGTGGGCGTGCACGAGGCGCTCGACCTCGACCGGTTCGCCTCGCCGTGGCTCAAGCCGATGCTGGCGGTCAAGGTGCCGCGCCGTCGGAACTGGCGCTGGGCGGAGTGAGCGGAAGCAACCGACGGTTGACCGCCCGAACCGCATGAGGGGAATGGCACCTTGCGTTTCCGTGAGGTGCCTCTAACGTGTTCGTCATGAAGCAGGCTCTCCCTGGAGACGAATCACGATGATGGTGTCGATCGTCGCCGCGACAGCGATGATATGCGCGGGTTGGGGCCCTGAGGATTGCCACAAGACGACGTGGTCCAGCCCCGCGGCGATCCATCGGAACGCTGTGGTGGCGATGGACTGCGGGGGGTCCGCAGACGGTGCGCTTCGCTGCGGGACGGCCGCCCTGCACCGGGTGGCGCACGCCACCGATCCGGCGGTGGTGGGGCTGCCCACCGTTGCCCCGGCCATCAGTCTTCTGGCGCAGGCCGATCCGCTGCAAGGGACCGCGTTGCCGATCCTGCCCCATGCCGGTCCGCGCCATGCGGGGCTTTCCCATGGCGATCCGGGCGTGCTGGGGCAACTGGCCGCAGCGCCCGGCATGACGGCGGTGGGGGCCCTGGCCGCCGCCCCCGCCCGGCTGTGGGAGGCGTTGGTCCTGGCCACGGACGACGCCGCCCCCAGCCCCATCGCCCGCCAGGACGCGCTGCTGATCGGCGCGGCGCTTTGGCTGATGACCGCGGCGATCTTCACGGTCGGCCTGCTGCTCAGGCGCCGCAGCCGGGCCCGCGGCAAGTACCGGCCCGGCTCAGGCGTCCGCCTGCGCGAACGTCCGACCGACTGGCCCCCGACGGACCACTGGGACCGGCGCGTGCACCACATCGTCCCGCAGACCCCCACGGCCAGCGCGCGCACCCTCCCGGCCGAGGAGGCACCGCATCCGCAACGCACGTCGGGCTCAGGGTCGCGGCGACGGCGCTCCGGCACGCGGTCGCTGCACCGCCGGTTCAGCTACTCCACCCTGGACTGACCGCAGCCCCGCAGGCGCGGCCCGGCGACGCACCGTGGAACGCATGCGCGCCCCGACCGTTGTGGGGGATGAAGGGTCGCGCCATCCCGCGCACCCCGATCGTTGCGCGGGCCGCCCGCTCGGCTCGCACCCCGACACGAGGAGGTCCGCCCATGGATACATCCGCACTGATCGGCGTTCTTGCCTTCGGTACACTGTTTGCCGTTCTGGTGTTCGCCTATCGCAGCACCGTCGAGATGGAAAAGCGGCGCCAGCAGGACAAGCGCCGGTCCACCCTTGCCGCGAATGCACCGGACACGACCCCGCCGGGCGTCAAGCCGCCCGATACATGATTTCCGACATCTGATCGTGCGCATGGCGCGCCGTGGCGGGATCACCCCGCCGCGGCGTCTTCCAGTTGCAGCCGGGCGCGCACGCGCCCCTGCCAGCGGTCCACCGACAACCGTCCCGCCAGATGCAGCGGGGCGCCGGTTCCGGCCTCCAGCACCGCCCCCAGGGGGGTACCGGCGACGTTGAAGGCCACCGCCTCCAACCCGCCCACCAGACGCAGCGACAGATGCGCCGCCCCCATCCGCCGCAACGAGGCCACGCGCACATCCGGCAGCGCAAAGCGCGGCGCCGGGGCGCCGGCGCCAAAGGGGCCCGCGGCCTCCAGGCTTTCGGCAAGCGCGGGCGTGGCGGCCGCCGGGCTCAGGACACCATCAAGGCGCAGGGGCGTCGCCCCCGTCGCGCCCGCCCCCTGTGCCGCCAGCAACTCCGACAGACGCGCCATCGCGGGGTCCAGCTGCGCGCGGCGCAGCGTCAGGCCGGCGGCCATGCGGTGCCCGCCGCCACGCTCCAGCAGCCCCTCGGCGGCCAGCCGGTGCACCGCCGCGCCCAGATCGACCCCGGTGATCGACCGGGCCGAGCCCTTGCCCACATCCCCGTCAAAGCCGATGACCACGGCGGGGCGGTGGGCGGCCTCCTTCAGGCGGGCGGCGACGATGCCGACGACGCCCGGGTGCCAGCCGTCGCCCGCGGCCCACACCAGCGGCGCCTCCAGCCCGCGCGCCTCGGCCTGTGCCAGGGCGGCGGCGCGCACGGCGGCCTCGATCTCGCGCCGCTCGGCGTTCAGGTCCTCCAGCCGCGCGGCGATGCCCGCGGCCTCGGCGGCGTCATCCGTCGCCAGCAGCCGCGCGCCCAGATCCGCGCGCCCCACGCGGCCGCCCGCGTTCACCCGCGGCCCCAGGATGAATCCCAGCGCATGCGCCGTCGGCGGCCCCTCCAGCCGGGCCGCATCCGCCAGCGCCACCAGCCCCGGCCGCCCGCGCCGCGCCATCACCGCCAGCCCCTGCCGCACAAGCGCGCGGTTGACCCCCACCAGCGGCGCCACATCCGCCACCGTTGCCAGCGCCACCAGATCCAGCATCGGCAACAGATCCGGCCCGGCGGCGCCACCGGTGCGCAGCTGCCGGTTCGCCTCCACCAGCACCAGAAACACCACGGCCGCGGCGCACAGATGGCGCAGGTCGCCGGTCTCGTCCGCGCGGTTGGGGTTCACGACAGCCAGCGCGGGCGGCAGGGTTTCCCCGCCCAGGTGATGGTCGATGACCACGACATCCGCACCGACCGCCGCCGCCAGCGCCTCGTGCCCCAGCGTGCCGCAATCGACGCACAGGATCAGGTCATGGGCATCGGCCAGCGCGCGCATCGCGGTGGGGTTGGGGCCGTAGCCCTCCTCGATCCGGTCGGGGACATAGAGGGTCGCCCCCCGCCCCATGGCCCGCAACCAGTCGATCAGGAGCGCCGCCGAGGCACCCCCGTCCACGTCATAATCTGCAAAGATCGCAATCCGTTCGCCACGCGCCACGGCCCGCAGCAGCCGCGCGGCGGCGGTATCCATGTCGCGCAGGCTGCGCGGATCGGGCAGGCTGTCGCGCAGCGTGGGCGCAAGGAACCCCGCCGCCCCCTCGGCCACGACACCGCGCGCGGCCAGCACCTGCGCCACCGGCAGGGCAAGCCCGGCCACCTGCACCAGCCGTTCGGCCGCGCGGTCCAGCGCGGCCTCCGGCCCGATCCAGCGCCGGCCCGTGGCCGACCGCTCCACCCCGAGAAAGGCGCGTGGCGGGTCGTCCAGCATCACAGGGGCCGCGTCATCGGGGCCCGCCTCACTTGGCGGGGGTGCGATAGCTGATCTTGCGCACCGATCCCGTGCGCGAACGCATCAGCACCGTGTCGGTGGTCAGCCAGCCCGGCTCGCGCTGCACGCCGTGCAGGATGGAGCCGTCGGTGACCCCGGTGGCGGCAAAGATCACGTCGGCCGTCACCATCTCGTCGCGGGCATAGATCCGGTCGAGGTCGGTGATCCCGGCCCGGCGCGCGCGCCCGATCTCGTCGTCGTTGCGGAATGTCAGCCGGCCCCACATCTGCCCTCCCATGCAGCGCAGCGCGGCCGCGGCCAGGACCCCTTCGGGGGCGCCGCCCGAGCCCATGTACATGTCGATGCCCGTGCGCTGCGCCTCGGCGCAGTGGATCACGCCGGCGACGTCGCCATCGGTGATCAGCCGGATCGCGGCGCCGGTGGATCGGACCTCGGCGATGAGGTCGTCATGGCGGGGGCGTTCGAGCACGCACACCGTGATGTCGGCGATCGAACAGCCGCGCGCCTTGGCCAGCGCGCGCACCCGCTCGGCCGGGGTCATGTCCAGGCTGACGACATCCGTGGGGTAGCCCGGCCCGATCGCCAGCTTGTCCATGTAGACGTCCGGGGCATGCAGCATGCTGCCGCGCGGGGCCATGGCGATGACCGCCAGCGCGTTGGGCATGTCCTTCGCCGTCAGGGTCGTGCCCTCCAGCGGGTCCAGCGCGATGTCCACCGCGGGGCCTTCGCCGGTGCCGACCTTTTCGCCGATGAACAGCATGGGCGCCTCGTCCCGCTCGCCCTCACCGATCACCACGACGCCGTCGATGTCCAGCAGGTTGAGCTGCCGGCGCATGGCGTCCACCGCGGCCTGGTCGGCGGCCTTCTCGTCGCCGCGCCCCACCAGACGGGCGGCGGCCAGCGCCGCGGCCTCGGACACGCGGGCAAGACCCAGCGATAGCATCCGGTCGTGAAAGACGCCCGAGTCGGTCGTCGGGATCGTGTCGATCATTCTGGGCCCCTCCCGCCACTGCGATGGCGCCCACATAGCGCCACCGGGGGGCGCGGCACAAGCACTGGCAAGCCGGCGCGGCCCGGGACACAGCGCTTGTGGTCAAAGGCGCGCCCCGCGCCGCCGCTCAGCCCTGCGGCGGCCGGTCGTGGAAGCGCTTCTGCAACGGGCGGTCCCATGTCGCGGGGTCACGCAGCACCGCCACGAACGCCGCCGCCGCGTCACCCTGTCCGAACTGGGTGTCGCGCGGGTACCGGCGGCCCCACTGCCGCGCCAGAAACGCGGCGATTGCGGCACCGTCCCGCGCCGCCGCACGGCTGAGCGAGGGCCCCCGCGCGCGGTTGGTCTGGCGCGTGCCCACATCCAGGCTGGGGATCCCCAGGAACGGCGCCTCGCGCACCCCGGCCGAGGAATTGCCCACGATCACGGCCGCGTTGCGCAGAAGCTCCGAGAAATAGGCGAACCGCATCGACGGCAGCGCCCGGAACCGATCCCCGGGCAGCGCGCGGATCACCGCCATGATGTCCTCGCAGCCCGGGTCGTTGTTGGGGTGGATCACCACGAACGCCCGGCCCGACGCCTCCAGCGCGCCGAAGAACGCCGCCGCCTGGTCGCCGATGTCGGGCTCGGACGTCACCGGGTGGAACACCGCGATGCCGCAGTCGTCGAACGGGATGGCATAGCGCGCGCGCACCTCGGCCATGTCCACGCCGGAGGGGCGCGCGTGGCTGTCGATCTCGGGCGAGCCGATGACGGCGACCGAGGCCGCGTCCTCGCCCATCGCCAGCACGCGCGCGCGCGCGGTGTCAGAGCTGACCAGATGCAGCGCCGCGAGCTTGGTGTTGCAGTGGCGGAACACCTCGTCGATGGTGCCCGAGACCTCGCCCCCCTCCACATGGGCGCAGCGCAGGTTGTTGGTGGCGGCGACAAAGGCGGTGGCCATCGCCTCCACCCGGTCGCCATGCACCACGATCAGGTCAGGCCGCGCCTGCCGGACGTAATCCGAGAACCCGATCACGGTCTTGGCGAAGATCATGTCCTGCGGGTCGCCCTCGCGCTGGTTGAGGAACTCGGCCACCGCCACGCCGGGCATCCGGTGGACCTCCAGCTTGGTCAGCCCGTAGCGGTCGAGCATGTGCATGCCGGTCACAAAAATCCCCACCCGGAAGCCCGCGTCGCGCGCCGCCGCCGCCAGCGGCTCCAGCTTGCCGAAATCCGCGCGGGTGCCGGTGACGAACAGGATGTGGCGGGGCATGGCAGGTCCTCTGGCGGTGGGGTGGGGGT